>NZ_JBHWZP010000308.1:0-10730 GCF_042728395.1 Streptomyces sp. NPDC060205 | reverse complement strand
GGTGCTGGTGTGGGTGCTGGTCGGGGTGTGGTGTCTGTTGGTGGGCCGTTGCCGAATACGCGGCTTTATGTGGTGGACGGGTTTTTGCGTCCGGTGCCGGTGGGTGTGGTGGGGGAGTTGTTTATTGCGGGTCCGCAGGTTGCTCGGGGTTATGGGGGGCGGCCGTCTTTGACGGGGGAGCGGTTTGTTGCGGATCCGTTTGTGGGGGATGGGTCGCGTATGTATCGGTCGGGTGACCGGGTGCGGTGGCTGGCGGATGGGCAGTTGGATTTTGTGGGCCGGGCCGATAGTCAGGTGAAGGTGCGGGGGTTTCGTATCGAGCCGGGTGAGGTCGAGGCGGTTCTCGCCGGTCATCCGCAGGTTCGTAGTGTGGTTGTTTCGGCTTTCGGGGACGGTGCGGATCGCCGGTTGGTGGCGTATGTGGTGTCGGCCGAGTCTGGTGCGGGCATTCCGGCGGTGGGTGAGTTGCGGGAGTTCGTGGGGCGGAGCCTGCCTGCATTCATGGTTCCTTCCGTGTTCGTCGAGGTGGCCGTGTTGCCTTTGACGCCGAATGGCAAGGTCGACCGTGATGCGCTGCCGGTTCCGGAGGGTGTGCGTCCCGGGCTGGAGGGATTCGTCGCGCCGGCGAATGCGACCGAGGAACTCCTGGCGGGGGTGTGGGCACAGGTCCTGGGTGTCGACCGGGTCGGGGCCCACGACAACTTCTTCGAACTCGGCGGACATTCACTGCTCGCCACCCAGGTCGTCTCGCGCATCCGCTCCGTGTTCGCGACCGAGGTCCCCCTCTCGGCGCTGTTCGACCACCCCACGGTCCGCGAGCTGTCCGACGTCGTCGTCAACTCGGACGAAGCGGTCACCGCACCGCCCATCACGGCGACGAGCAGGGACCACGAACTCCCGCTCTCCTTCGCGCAGCAGCGCCTGTGGTTCCTGGCCCAGCTGAATCCCGGGTCCACCGAGTACAACGTGCCCCTGCTGGTGCGCTGGCCCGGCGAACTCGACATCGAGGCACTGACTGCTGCACTGGGCGCCCTCGTGGAACGGCACGAGATCCTGCGGACCCGGCTGGTCCCGGGCACCGACGGCGTCGCGTACCAGGTGATCGACGAGCCGACCCCCTTCGTCCTCCCGTTCGCCGACGTCTCAGGCCACGACGACCCAGCCGCGGCGGCCCGGAAACTCGTGAACGCGGAGGTGATGGCCCCCTTCGACCTGGCCCGCGGACCACTGGTCCGGGCCACCCTCATCCGGATGTCCGTCGACGAGCACGTCCTGGCTCTGGCCCTGCACCACGTGGCCTTCGACGAGTGGTCGGTAGGCATCCTCCGTGCGGAACTCGCCGCCCTGTACGAGGCGTTCCGGGCCGGCGAATCGGACCCGCTGCCGCCGCTGGCCGTGCAGTACGCGGACTTCGCGGTGTGGCAGCGGCAGTGGCTGACCGCCGACGTGGTCGACGCCCACACGGCGTACTGGCGCGACCAGTTGGCCGACCTGCGGGCGCTGGAACTGCCCACGGACAGGATGCGCCCGCCGGTACGGTCCACCGACGGCGCGGCGGTCGACTTCTCCGTCCCCGCACCGGCCGCGGACGCCTTGCGGGAGCTGTCCCGCAAGAACGGCGTGACGATGTCCATGACGCTCCTTGCCGCGCTCGACGTGCTCCTCGGGTGGTACACGGGGTCCGACGACGTGGTGGTCGGTACCCCGGTCGCCAACCGGAACCGCGCCGAGACGGAGGACCTGATCGGGTTCTTCGTGAATACCCTGGTCATACGGACCGACCTGTCCGGCGATCCGACCTTTGCCGAGCTTCTCGGCCGGGTGCGCAAGACGGCCCTGGCCGCGTACGCGCACCAGGATCTGCCGTTCGAGCAGCTGGTGGACGAGCTTGTGACGGAGCGGGACCGGTCCCGGACCCCGTTGTTCCAGGTGTTCTTCAACTACACGCCTGAGGGAAACCCAGGCCAGGGTGACGGTCAGGAGCGGCCCGACGCGCACAAGGGCGAGGCCGATGAGTCGTCGTTCGACGTTCTGGCGACGACCTCCGTCAACTTCGACCTGGCCGTCGCACTGGCGGACCACGACGGCTCCCTGGCGGGGCAGATCGAGTACAGCACCGCGCTGTTCGACGCCGCGACCGTGGAGCGGATGGCCGGCCACCTGGTCGCGTTACTCGAAGCCGTCGCCGCGGACGCCAAGCGGCGGGTGGGTGAGCTGCCGGTGCTGTCGGCGGGTGAGCGTGAGCTGGTGACGGAGGGGTGGAACGCGTCGTCGGTCGAGTTGCCGGTGGTGGGTGGGGTGCATGAGCTGATCGCTGAGCGGGCTGCCTCGGCTCCGGATGCCGTGGCTGTGGTCGCAGGCGGGGAGTCGGTGACGTATGGCGGGTTGATGGCACGGTCCAACCGCCAGGCGCATCACCTGCGCGGTCTGGGTGTCGGCGCCGAATCGGTGGTTGGACTGTGCCTGCCGCGTGGCATCGACATGGTGGCGGCGATGGTCGCGGTGTGGCAGGCGGGTGGGGCATATCTGCCGCTGGATCCTGAGTACCCGGCTGACCGGCTGGAGTTCATGCTGGCGGATGCGGGTGTGCAGGTCGTGGTGGGTGAGCGTTCTCTGGTTGAGGGTCTGTCTGTCGGGCAGGGTGTGTGGCTGGATGATCCGGCTGTAGGGGAGGTCCTGGCCGGGCTTCCGTCGTCGGAGGCGCCCGAGGCGACTCCGAGTGCTGACCGACTCGCCTATGTGATCTACACGTCGGGTTCGACGGGGCGGCCGAAGGGTGTGCAGGTCGGGCACGGCAGTGTGGTGGGCATGGTGTCCGCGCTGGCTCCGGTTCTCGGTGCGGGTCCGGGAACGCGGGTGCTGCAGTTCGCCTCCTTCAGCTTCGATGCGGCCGTGCTGGATGTGGCGGTGACGCTCGCTTCCGGCGGTGTTCTCGTCGTCGCGTCGTCGGAGGAGCGGGCCGAGGCGGCGCTCCTGACGTCGATGGTGCGCGCCGAGGGCGTGGGCGCGGCGAGTGTGGTCCCGTCCTTGCTGGGTGTGCTGGATCCGGGGGCGGTGTCGGGGCTGCGGACGCTGTTGCTGGGGGCGGAGCGGCTGACGGAGCCGGTGGCGCGCGCCTGGTCGTCCGGCAGGCGGTTGGTGAACACGTATGGGCCGACGGAGTCGACGGTCATGGTGACCAGCGGCGTCGTGGACCCAAATCTCCAGCGGATGCCGACGATCGGTTCCCCGGTCGCCAACACCCGTCTCTACGTCCTGGACGGGTCGATGAGGCCGGTACCCGTCGGCGTCCCCGGCGAGGTGTACATCGCCGGTCCGCAGGTCGCTCGCGGCTACCGCGGGCGTCCCGGTCTGACGGGCGAGCGGTTCGTCGCCGACCCGTTCGCCGCTGACGGTACGCGGATGTACCGGTCGGGTGACCGGGCGCGCTGGCTGCCGGACGGGCAGCTTGACTTCGTCGGCCGGGCCGATGGCCAGGTCAAGGTGCGTGGGTTCCGTATCGAGCCGGGTGAGATCGAGGCCGTCCTGACCGACCACCCGCAAATCCGTACGGCGGTCGTCGCCGCCTTCGGCGACGTTGAGGACCGGCGCCTGGTCGCGTACCTGGTCCCCACCGACCAGATCGCCGGTATTCCGTCCGTCGGCGAGTTGCGGGAGTACGCGGCGAGGTGGCTGCCGGCCTTCATGATTCCGTCGGCCTTCGTGGAGCTCGGGGCCCTGCCGCTGACCCCGAACGGCAAGCTCGACCGTGCGGCCCTGCCCGAACCGGACGGGGAGAGGCCGGAACTCAACGAGTTCGTGGCTCTGTCGGGTGACGCGGAGGAGGGGCTGGCCCGGCTCTGGAGTGAGGTGCTCGGGGTGGACCGGGTCGGCGCCACGGACAACTTCTTCGAGCTGGGCGGGCACTCGCTGCTCGCCACACAGGTGACTTCGCGTATCCGGGAAGCCTTCGAGCTCGACGTCCCACTGTCGGCCCTCTTCGATCACCCCACGGTGCGGGGCTTGGCCGCCGTGGTCGAAGAACTCATCTGGTACGAGATCGACCACATGCCGGAGGACGAAGTCGTCCAGAGCCTGGACAGCTACGCGCAGGGTCTGGACAGCTACGCGCAGGGTGCAGAGTCCGACGAGAACGGGGTTTCCTGAATGTCCATCTCCCCTGCGGGGCTTCTGCAGCAGCTTGAGAACATCGGCGTCCGCTTCGGTGTCGTCGACGGACGGTTGCGGATCTTCGCACCCAAGGGCGTGCTCACCGAGGAACTCCGGACCCAGCTCCAGGCCTGCCGCGACGAGGTCGTCGCGCTGCTCGTCGACCGTGAGGCGGAGTCGACGGCCACGGCCGACCAGGCGCCGCCGATGACTGTCGCCGACCGCAGCGAGCGGCTGCCGCTGTCCTTCGCGCAGCAGCGCCTCTGGTTCCTCGATCAGCTCGACCCTGGATCGGTCGAGTACAACGTACCCATGCCGATCCGGCTCGGCGGGGTGCCGGACGTGCCCGCGCTCGGAGCCGCCCTGAACGCGATCGTCGCCCGGCACGAGGTACTGCGTACGCGACTCGTGGCCGGCGACGACGGTGTGCCGCACCAGGTGATCGACCCGGCGGCACCCCTGCCGCTGCCGGTGGCCGACGTGTCGGGCGCGGAGGACCGCGGTTCGGCCGTGTGGGCGCTGATGGCCGCGGACGCGGCGCAGCCCTTCGACCTCGCGGGCGGCCCGCTGATCAGGGCCCTGCTGATCCGGATTGCACCCGACGAGCACATCCTGGCCCTGTCCATGCACCACGTCTCCTTCGACGAGTGGTCGAAGCGCATCTTCCACGACGAATTCCTGCTCTCCTACGAGGCGTTCCGAGCCGGGCGCCCGGACCCGCTGCCGCCGCTGGCCGTGCAGTACGCGGACTTCGCGGTGTGGCAGCGGCAGTGGCTGGACGGTGAGGTCCTGGACGAACAACTCGCCTACTGGCGAGCCCAGTTGCATGGAGTATCGGCTCTGGACGTGCCCACCGACCGGCCGCGGCCGGCGGTCTGGTCGCCGGCGGGTGCCATGGTGCAGTTCACCGTGCCCGCGCGGACTGCTGACGGCCTGCGCGAGCTGAGCCGGCGCAGCGGCACGACGATGTTCATGACCCTGTTGGCGGCCTACAACGTCCTCCTTGCCCGTTACGCGGGCACGGACGACGTGGCGGTGGGCACGCCGGTCGCCAACCGGAACCGTGCCGAGACCGAGAAGCTGATCGGCTTCTTCATCAACACCCTCGTCATGCGCACCGACCTGTCCGGCGACCCGACGTTGGTGGAACTCCTCGCCCGCGTAAGGGAGATGGCCCTCAATGCGTACGCGCACCAGGACGTGCCGTTCGAGCAGCTCGTCGACGAGCTGGTCACGGAGCGGGACCGGTCGCGTAGCCCGCTGTTCCAGGTGCTGTTCAACTACTTCACCGAGGACGGTCGGCGCGGCGGGGGCCGTGACTCGCGCGACCCGTCCCACGACCGCCCGCGCGACGCGGAAGAGGACGGCACGGACGACGGCCTGGCCCTGGAGGGCGCCGCAGACGACGTCGTCGCCAAGTACGACCTCCGGCTGATGCTGACGGATGGCGGTGGCGTGCTGTCCGGCGTGATCGAGTACAGCACCGCTCTGTTCGACGCCGCGACGGTCGAGCGGATGGCCCGACACCTGGTATCCGTGCTGGACGCGATGGTCGACGACGCGGGACAGCACGTGGGCGAGCTGCCCTTGCTCACCGCCGGCGAGCGCGACGTCCTGGTGGACGAGTGGAACGCGACGGCGGAGCCGTTGCCGTTGGTGGGTGGGGTGCACGAGTTGATCGCCGTGCGTGCTGCGCGGACGCCGGACGCGGTGGCGGTGGTGTGCGGTGAAGTGTCCGTCGACTATGCGGAGTTGATGGGTCGGGCGAATCGTCTGGCGCATTATCTGCGGTCGGTGGGGGTGGGGTCGGAGTCGGTGGTGGCGCTGTGTCTGCCGCGTGGTGTGGACATGGTGGTGGCGATGCTCGCGGTCTGGCAGGCGGGTGGCGCGTATCTGCCGCTGGATCCGGAGTATCCGGCCGATCGGCTGGGGTTCATGCTGGGTGACAGCCGGGCGACGGTGCTCGTGGGTACCGAGGAGCTGGTCGACGAGCTGCCGGTGGGGCGTCTGCGGACGGTGGTCGTGGACGACCCGATGGTGCGGGCGGCGCTGGCGGAGCTTCCGGCGAGTGCGCCCGAGGTGGTGACGTCTCCTGATCAGCTGGCGTATGTGATCTATACGTCGGGTTCGACGGGCCGTCCGAAGGGTGTGCAGGTCGCGCATCGGGGTGTGGTGAATCTGGCGCTGGCGCAGGGGCGTGTGTTCGGTGTCGGTGAGGGTGAGGGGGTGCTGCAGTTCGCTCCGTTCGGTTTCGATGCTGCGGTGTCCGAGGTCGTGGTGACGTTGGCGGCCGGTGGCCGGCTGGTGGTGGCCACCGGGCAGGAGCGCGGTGAGCCGCGGGCGCTGGCCGGTCTGGTTCGGGAGAAGGACGTGCGGGTGGCGACGTTGCCGCCGTCGCTGCTGTCCGTGCTGGAGCCGGCCGACCTGGCCGGTCTGCGGACCCTTGTCACGGCGGGTGAGAGGCTGGAGGAGGCCGCGGCGGCTCGTTGGCGCGGCGAGTACCGCCTGCTGAACGCGTATGGTCCGACCGAGGCGACGGTGTGCGCGAGTATGGCCGTCCTCGACCCCGACGGTGAGGGCGTGCCGTCGATCGGCGCACCGATGGCCAACACCCGCGCCTACGTCCTGGATGCTCAGCTGCGCCCCGTCCCTGTCGGTGTGTCCGGTGAGCTGTACATCGCCGGTGTGGGTGTGGCTCGGGGGTACGGGCGTCGGGCTGGTCTGACCGGAGAGCGGTTTGTCGCGGATCTGTTCGCTGCGGACGGCTCGCGGATGTACCGGTCGGGTGACCAGGTGCGGTGGCTGGCGGACGGCCGGTTGGAGTTCGTGGGCCGGGCGGATGACCAGGTCAAGATCCGGGGCTTCCGTGTCGAGCCCGGCGAGATCGAGACGGTCCTGGCCGCGCATGCCGCCGTACGTACGGCGGTTGTCACGGTGGATGGTCTGGAGGGGGATCGGCGGCTGGTGGCGCATGTGGTGCCGGCCGATCAGGAGGAGGGGATTCCGGCGGTCGGTGAGCTGCGGTCCTTCGTGGCGGAGCGGCTGCCCGGGTTCATGGTTCCCTCCGTGTTCGTCGAGGTGGCCGCGCTGCCCCTCACACCGAACGGCAAGGTCGACCGAGCCGCGCTTCCGGCTCCGGACGCCGTCCGGCAGGGCATGACCGGCTTCGTCGCGCCCGCGAGCGTGACGGAGCAATTGCTGGTCGAGATCTGGGCCGCGGTACTGGGCGTGGACGAGATCGGCGCGACCGACGACTTCTTCGAGCTGGGCGGACACTCGCTGCTCGCCACCCAGGTCGTTTCCCGTATCAGGGAGGCGTTCGCGGCCGAGATCCCGCTGGCCGTGCTGTTCGACCACCCGACGGTACGAGAGCTGGCCGCGGTGATCGACCGGACCGGCAACCAGGTGGTCGCCGCCGTGCCGCCCATGACGGTGGCCGACAGGAACGAGCCGCTGGCGCTGTCGTTCGCGCAGCAGCGCCTGTGGTTCCTCGACCAGATGGAGCCCGGGTCCGCCGAGTACAACGTGCCCCAGGCGATCGTCTGGACCGGCGACCTGGACGTCGCCGTCCTGAACGAGGCGCTGACCGCGGTGGTGACCCGGCATGAGGTGCTGCGGACGCGCCTGGTGGCCGATGCGGACGGCACACCGCACCAGGTGATCGACGAGCCGAAGCCGTTCCCGCTCGTGCTCACGGACGTGTCCGGCGACGCCGACCCGCTCGCCTCGGCCCGCGAGGTGATGCTCGCGGATGCCGTGAACCCGTTCGACCTGGCCGTCGGACCCCTGATCCGCGCCACGCTGATCCGCGTACGGTCCGACGAGCACGTCCTCGCGTTGGCCATGCACCATGTCGTCTCCGACGAGTGGTCGGGCCAGATCCTGCGACGTGAGCTGGCCGCCCTGTACGAAGCCTTCCGTACGGGAGAGCCGAACCCACTGCCGCCGCCCGCCGTGCAGTACGCGGACTTCGCGGCGTGGCAGCGGGAGTGGCTGACGGGCGATGTCCTCGAAGCCCAGCTCTCCTACTGGCGCGCCGCGTTGGCCGACGTGCCCGAGCTCGACCTGCCCACCGACCGGCCGCGTCCGGCGGTCCGTTCCTCCGCGGGTGCGGTGCGGCGGTTCAGTGTGTCGGAGGGGACGGCTGAGGCGCTGCGAGCACTGTCGCGTGAGTGTGGCGCGTCGATGTTCATGACGCTGCTGGCGGCCTTCGATGTGCTGTTGGGCCGGTATGCGGGGTCGGAGGATGTGGTGGTGGGCACGCCGGTGGCGAACCGGAACCGTGCGGAGACGGAGGGCCTGATCGGGTTCTTCGTGAATACGTTGGTGATGCGGACGGACCTGTCCGGTGACCCGTCGTTCCGTGAGGTGTTGGGGCGGGTGCGGGAGACGGCTCTGGGTGCGTACGCGCATCAGGATGTGCCGTTCGAGCAGTTGGTGGACGAGCTGGTCACGGAGCGGGACCGGTCGCGCACCCCGCTGTTCCAGGTCCTGTTCAGCTACGTGGCCGAGGAGTCGGACGGCACCGCGCAGGACACGGCGGCCGAGGGCCCCGACGGTCGGGCCGACGCCACGGACGACCTGGGCGCGAGCGAGCTGCCGGTCAAGTTCGACCTGGCGCTGACGATGAGCGACGCCGACGGAACCCTGACGGGCACGATCGAGTACAGCACTGCGCTGTTCGACGCCACGACCGTGGAGCGCCTGGCGGGTCACCTGGTCACCGTGCTGCAGGCGGTGGCCGAGGAGGGCGACTGCCGGGTGGGTGAGCTGCCGGTGCTGTCGGCGGGTGAGCGTGAGCTGGTGACGGAGGGGTGGAACGCGTCGTCGGTCGAGTTGCCGGTGGTGGGTGGGGTGCATGAGCTGATCGCTGAGCGGGCGGTTGTCGCGCCTGATGCGGTAGCCGTGGTGGTCGGCGGGGAGTTGGTGACGTATGGCGGCTTGATGGCACGGTCCAACCGTCTGGCGCATCACCTGCGCGGTCTGGGTGTGGGCGCCGAGTCGGTGGTGGGGCTGTGCCTGCCGCGCGGGATCGACATGGTGGCGGCCATGGTCGCGGTGTGGCAGGCGGGTGGGGCGTATCTGCCGTTGGATCCGGAGTATCCGGTGGACCGGCTGGAGTTCATGCTCGCGGATGCGGGTGTGCGGGTCGTGGTGGGTGAGCGTTCCCTGGTGGAGGGGCTGTCCGTCGGGCAGGGTGTGTGGCTGGATGACCCGGCCGTAGGGGAGGCCCTGGCTGGGCTGCCGTCGTCGGAGGCGCCTGAGGCGGTTTCGAGCGCTGACCAGTTGGCGTATGTGATTTATACGTCGGGTTCGACGGGGCGGCCGAAGGGTGTGCAGGTCGGGCACGGCAGTGTGGTGGGCATGGTGTCCGCGCTGGCTCCGGTCCTCGGCGCGGGTCCGGGAACGCGGGTGCTGCAGTTCGCCTCCTTCAGCTTCGACGCGGCCGTCCTTGATGTGGCGGTGACGCTTGCTTCCGGCGGTGTCTTGGTGGTGGCGACGTCGGAGGAGCGGGCCGAGGCGGCGCTCCTGACGTCGATGGTGCGCGCCGAGGGCGTGGGTGCGGCGAGTGTCGTCCCGTCCTTGCTGGGTGTGCTGGATCCGGGGGCGGTGTCGGGGCTGCGGACGCTGTTGCTGGGTGCGGAGCGGCTGACGGAGCCGGTGGCGCGTGCCTGGGCGTCCGGCAGGCGTCTGGTGAACACGTATGGGCCGACGGAGTCGACGGTCATGGTGACCACCGGTGTCGTGGACCCGGACCTCCTCACCGGTGCGCCTGCGATCGGCTCCCCGGTGGCCAACGCCCGTCTGTACGTTCTCGACGACCGGCTCAGCCCTGTCCCCGTGGGGGTGGCCGGTGAGGTGTTCATCGCGGGTCCGCAGGTGGCCCGCGGTTATCGAGGTCAGCCTGGTCTGACGGGCGAGCGGTTCGTTGCCGACCCGATTGCTGCTGACGGCTCGCGGATGTATCGGTCGGGTGACCGGGCGCGTTGGCTGCCGGACGGGCAGCTTGACTTCGTTGGCCGGGCCGACGGTCAGGTCAAGGTGCGTGGGTTCCGTATCGAGCCGGGGGAGATCGAGGCGGTCCTGACCGACCATCCGCAGGTTCGTTCCGCGGTCGTCGCCGCCTTCGGTGACGTCGAGGACCGACGCCTCGTCGCGTACCTGGTCCCCGCCGATCTGACGGCCGGCATCCCCTCCGTCGCCGACCTGCGCGCATATGCGGGCAGTCGGCTGCCTGCCTTCATGATCCCGTCCGGGTTCGTGGAACTCGCGGCCCTGCCGTTGACCCCGAACGGGAAGCTCGACCGTGCCGCTCTGCCCGATCCCGACAGTGCCTGGGTGGGTGTGGCGGGGGAGTTCGTGGCGCCGCGTTCTGAGGTGGAGCGGGTGTTGGCGGGGGTGTGGGCTCAGGTTCTGGGTGTGGAGCGGGTGGGGGTCGAGGACAATTTCTTTGAGCTTGGCGGGGACTCGATTGTGAGTATCCGGGTGGTGGCTCGGGCGCGTGAGCTGGGTGTTCATGTGTCGGTGGCGCAGTTGTTCGATCATCAGACGGTGGCGGGTCTGGCGTTGGTGGCGTCGTC
>NZ_JBHWZP010000307.1:0-10758 GCF_042728395.1 Streptomyces sp. NPDC060205 | reverse complement strand
CCCAAAGACCCACCCAGGGGCGCGGGGAACTGCGCAAAGGGGGGCGAGGGGGCGAAGCCCCCATGCGTGGACGGGAATGGGAAGGGGCGGCGGGGGCGAGGAAAAGCCCGTTACTTCACCGACCCCGCCATAACCCCCTGCACAAAGTGCCGCTGAAAAGCGAAGAAGACAACCACCGGCACCACCAGCGACAAGAACGCCCCCGGCGCGAGCACATCGATATTGCTTCCGAACTGCCGTATCTGCGACTGCAGTTCAACAGTCAAAGGCTGCGCGGAACTGTCCGCGAACAACAGCGCGACCAGCATGTCGTTCCAGACCCACAGGAACTGGAAAATCGCGAGACTGGCGAGCGCAGGCCGCCCCACCGGCAACACGAGCCGAGTGAAGATACGCCACTCCGAACCCCCGTCCATCCGCGCGGCCTCCAGCATCTCCTTCGGCATCTCCGCGAAGTAGTTCCGCAGCAGGAAGATAGCGAACGGCAGCCCGTAGGAGACGTGGAAGAGGATGACCCCGGGAATCGTGCCGAACAGCCCCAGTTCGCCGAAGAGTTTGGCGACCGGCAGCAGCCCGATCTGCACGGGCACCACCAGCAGCGCGACCACGACCAGGAAGACGGTGTCCCGCCCGGGGAAGTCCAGCCACGCGAACGCGTACCCGGCGAGCGCGGCGATGACGACGACGAGGAACGTCGTCGGCACCGAGATCAGCACGGTGTTCCAGAACGCCCGCGTCATCCCCGCATTGCCCAGCAGCGCCGAGTAGTTGTCGAAGGACAGCTGCCGGGGGCTGGTCAGCACGGTCCACCAGCCGCCCGTCGCGGTGTCCTGGGAGGACCGCAGCGACGACAGGAAAAGGCCGGCGAGCGGGGTGAGCCAGACCAGGCCGATCACCACCAGGAACGCCTGGACCAGGCTGTTGCCGAGCCCCCGCCTGAGCGCGTTCATCGTTGACTCCCTCGGAAGCGGCGGACGTTGAAGACCATGGCGGGGATCACCAGGAGCAGGAGCAGCACGCCCAGCGCACTGCCGAGGCCCTGGTTGTTGCCGCCGCCGAAGGACACCAGCCACATCTGGGTGGCGAGCACGGTGGCGTCCTCCTGCACGGGCCCCGGCGCGATGATGTAGACGAGGTCGAAGACCTTCATCACGTTGATCACCAGGGTCACGAAGACCACGGTGAGGACGGGCGCGAGCAGCGGCACGGTGATCCGCCGGAAGATCTGCCACTCGTTGGCGCCGTCCATCCGGGCCGCCTCCAGCGCGTCACGCGGCAGGGCGGCGAGCCCGGCCCCGATCAGCACCATGGCGAACCCGGTCCAGATCCACAGGTAGGCGCCGATGATGGCGGGCGTGACGAGCGCCGGACCCAGCCAGGAGATTCCCTCGTACGGCGGAGCGAAGTTCGAACCGGGCAGCCGCACGGTGTACGAGCCCGGGTCGAGGCCCTCGAAGCGGAAGGAGCCGTCGGCCGCGGTGGTGGCGCTCCCGACGGTCCTCCCGTCGCGCACCGCCTCGACGGCCATGCCAGGCAGCCCGCTCTCGGCCCTGTCGACCTCGCCCTGCTTCCCTCCCCCGCCGCGCGTGAAGTCCAGGTAGACGACACCGCGCAGTTCGTCGGCGGACGCCTTCCGCGTCGCCGCCGGGAGCGCGGGCCGCGCGTCCGCCGGAAGGTCCTCGGCGCGCACGCCGACCAGGCCGAGCCCGACGCTCTCGCCCGGGGACACCCCGGCGGTCGTACCGTACGAGCCGTCGGCGCCCTTCGTGAGGCCCTGGCCCTCGCGGGCGCGGGCGGTCGGGTAGGACGACTCCCCCTTGAAGACGTCGTGGACGGAGACGACGGCCGCGTTCAGGACGCCCTTGTCGGGGTCCTCGTCGTAGGCGAGCCGGAAGATGATGCCGGCGGCGAGGAAGGAGACGGCCATCGGCATGAACAGCAGGAGCTTGAACGCCGTCGCCCAGCGCACCTTCTCCACGAGGACGGCGAGGACGAGGCCGAGGCCGGTCAGCAGGGTGGGCGCGATGACGACCCAGATGGCGGTGTTCCGGACGGCCTTGATGGTGGCGGGGTCGTGGAACATCTCGGTGTAGTTGTCGCCGCCCACGAACCGGTCGCCGGAGGCGTCGAAGAAGCTGCGGCCGACGGAGAACAGCACGGGGTAGACGACGAGCGCGCCGAGCAGGAGCAGCGCGGGCAGGACGAACGCGACGGCGACGACACGGGCCCGGCGGCGTGCGCGCCGTCTGCGGTCCCGGTCGGCCTGCGCGGCGGACGGTGGACCCGTCTCCGCCGGGTCCGGGTCCGGGGCCTTCTGGTCTGTCAGGTCTGTGGCGGTCATGGCGATCAGTCCTGGTACGCCTTGGCGGCGGCCTTCTCCAGCGCCGCGGCGGTCGCCTTCGGGTCGGACGGGTCGCGCAGGAAGTCCTGGAGGAGCTTCCACTCGCCGGCGCCCTTGGTGCCGCCGAACGCGGCCGGGGCCTGGTCCGACATGTCGAAGCGGACCGAGTCGCCGGCGTCCACCAGGGACTTGGCGGTCTCGCGGGTGATGTCGTCGCCGTAGGAGGCGAGATCGAGCTCCTTGTTCGGGGAGAGGAAGCCGCCGACCTCGGCCCAGACCGCGGACGCCTCGGGGGTCGCGAGGTATTCCAGGAACGCCATGGCGGCCTTGGGGCTCTTGCCGTCCTTCAGGACGACCGCCGCGTCGCCGCCGCTGACCACGGGCGCCTTGCCGTCGCCGACCGCGGGGAAGGGGAAGAAGTCCGCGTCCTCGCCGATCTTCTTACCGAACTGGTCCTTGGCGACACCGGCCACGAAGTCGCCCTCGTAGACCATGCCCGCGGCGGGCTCGGGTCCGAAGACCTTCTCGACGGAGCCGGGGAAGTCGGTGTTCAGGGCGCCCTTCTGGCCGCCGGCTATCAGCTCCTTGTCCTTGAAGAGCTTGCCGAGGGTGGTGAGGGCGGCGACCACGCTCGGGTCGGTCCACTTGATCTCGTGGGCGGCGAGGGCGTCGTACTTCTCGGGGCCCGCCTGCGAGAGGTAGACGTTCTCGAACCAGTCGGTGAGGGTCCAGCCGTCCTGACCTGCGACGGAGAAGGCCGCGAGGCCCGACTCGGAGACGGTCCGCCCGGCCTCCAGCATCGCGTCGTAGCTCGTCGGCGCCTCGACACCCGCCTCGTCGAGGGCGTCGGGGCTGTACCAGACCGTCGACTTGTGGGCGGCCTTGAAGTACAGGCCGTACAGGCTGCCGTCGACGCTGCCGTAGTTCTTCCACACGTCGGCGTAGTTGGCGTCGACGGACTTCCGGGCGGTCTCGGACAGCGGCTTGAGCCAGCCCTCCTCGGCGAACTGCTGGAGGACGCCGACCTGCGGGACCATCACCACGTCGGGCGCGTTGCCGCCCTCGATCTTGCTGCCGACGACCGTGGAGACGTTGTCGCCGGTGGAGGTGAACTGTGTCCTGGCGCCGGTCTTCTCGGTGAACGCGTCCAGGACCTTCTGGAAGTTCTTCTGCTCGCTGCCGGACCAGACACCGGCCACGTTGATCGTCTGGCCGCTGAGCGGCTTGTCGCCGCCGCCCGCCGAGACGGGCCCGCCGCCTCCGCACGCGGTGGCACCGAGGGACAGGGCGAGGGCGGTGCAGCTCGCGAGCAGGGTCGTACGTCGTCGCATCATCGTTGATGTTCCTTCGTGAGAGCGGTACTTGAGAGATGGGCGGTGATCGCGGTCGGTTCAGGGGTTGGTGCAGTCGCTGATCCACCAGGCGGCCGTCGAACCGGGCAGGACGCCGGGCGCGCAGGGGCCGCTGGCCAGCAGGGGGGTGCCGGCGACGGGCGCGGGCGTCGGTGACGTACCGAAGTTGACGGCGCAGATCAGGCCGTCGCCGCGGACGAAGCCGAGGACGCCGGGCGGGGTGTCCAGCCAGCGCAGCGGACCTTCGCCCAGCTGGGGCATCCCGGCGCGCAGTTGGAGTCCGTCGCGGTAGAGGTGCCAGAAGGAGCGGGTGTCGGCGAGGGCGCGGTCGGTGGCGTACTCGGCGAAGTAGGCGGGCTGCGGCAGCCACGGTTTGGCGCTCTCGGTGCCGGTGGTGAAACCGAACGGCGAGGCGTGCCCCGACCACGGCAGGGGCACCCGGCAGCCGTCGCGGACCCTGGCCCGGCTGCCGGTACGGCGGTAGATCGGGTCGGTGAGCACGTCGTCCGGCAGATCGACGACCTCGGGCAGCCCCAGCTCCTCCCCCTGGTAGATGTACGCGGCGCCGGGCAGCGCCAGCATCAGCAGCGCGGCGGCGCGGGCGCGGGCGGCGCCCAGACCGCTGCCGTCGGAGCCCAGTTCGCCGTAGCGGGTGACCGTGCGGACCTGGTCGTGGTTGTTGAGGACCCAGGTGACCGTGGAGCCGGTGCCCGCGATGTCCTGCATGGCCTCCGAGATGACCTTGCGGAAGGCGTCGGCGTTCCAGGACGCGCTGAGCAGGTCGAAGAAGAAGGCCTGGTGCAGTTCGTCGTGGCGTACGTAGTGGGCGTGTTCGCGGGCGGAGGGCACGGAGACCTCGCCGACGAGCAGCCGCTCCCGGCCGTCGCGGGCGGTGTACTCCTCGCACACCGACCGCCAGTGCCGCCAGACGCCGTGCACCTCGGGCTGGTTCCAGGCCAGCGGGTTGACCGAGTCCCGGGTGCGGGCGTCGGCCATCGGGTCGGGCGAGTCGGGCAGGTCGGGGTGCTTGTAGAGGCCGGCGGCGACGTCGACGCGGAAGCCGTCCACGCCCCGGTCGAGCCAGAAGCGCAGTACGTGGTCGAAGTGGTCGCCGACCTCGGGGTTGCGCCAGTTCAGGTCGGGCTGCTCGGGCGTGAACATGTGCAGGTACCACTGGCCGGGCGTGCCGTCCGGCTCGGTGACCCGGCTCCAGGCGGGGCCGCCGAACATGGCGTACCAGTTGTTGGGCGGCTGCGCCCCGCCGGGGCCGCGGCCGTCGGCGAAGTGGAAGCGGGCGCGGGCCTCGCCGCCCGGTGCCCCGGCGAGCGCCTGCCGGAACCAGGGGTGCTCGCTGGAGCAGTGGTTGGGGACTATGTCGAGGAGCACCTTGATGCCGAGCCGCCGGGCGTCCGTCATCAGCAGGTCGAACTCGCCGAGGTCGCCGAAGAGCGGGTCGACGTCGCAGTAGTCGGCCACGTCGTAGCCGTGGTCCTGCTGCGGTGAGGGATAGAAGGGGCTCAGCCAGATCCCGTCGACCCCGAGCTTCTTGAGGTACGGCAGCCCGGCGCGTACCCCGGCGAGGTCGCCGATGCCGTCCCCGGTGCTGTCGAGGAAGCTGCGGACGTAGACCTGGTAGATCACTGCGTCGCGCCACCAGCGGTGCATGTCGATCGTCACCCGTTGACCCGTCTGTGCGTACTCCGGTTATGCATACATGTTAAGTAGGCATGTCGCGTGAGTGTCAACGAGCAGACGGGGCCGCATTGATGGTTGGGGACTTATGTCCACACATTTCCGCCCGGAAAACAGCAGATGAGACGGGCGCGTTACCTAACATGAAACTATGAACTGCCCGGAACGGGCGTGGGAGGGCTCAGCCGCGGCGCGAGATGTCCGCCAGCTCGCGCGCCAGCCGCCGCACCGCGGCCTCGGGCGTCTGATGCCCGGTCATCGCGTCGTGCACCACGGCCTGCACGGCCAGGCTGACCTGGTCGTAGCGCGGACTCTTCGGGCGCGGCGCCGCGGCCAGGACGCTCGCGCGGAGCGTCGGCAGATAGGGGAACCGCCGGATCAGTTCCGGGTCCTCGTACAGCGCGGCCCGCACGGGCGGCAGCGCGCCCTTGGTCAGCACCTGACGCTGGGTCCGCTCGCTCGTGAGGTAGGCGATGAGCCGGGCGGCGGAGTCGGGATGCCGGGCGTGGCTGCTGACCGCGAGGTTGGAGCCCCCGAGCACGCTCGCGCCCGGTCCGTCGGGCCCGGGCAGCGGCACCGCGCCGATCTTCCCGGCGACCGGCGAGCCCTTGGCGGAGGCGCCGACATAGGCGTACGGCCAGTTGCGCAGGAACAGGAGCCGGCCGTCCTGGAAGGCCTTCTTGGACTCCTCCTCCTTGTACGTCAGCGCCTTCTCGGGGATCCAGCCGTCGCGCACGCCACGGGCGAGGAACCCGATGCCCTCGCGGGCCGCCGCCGAGTTGACGGTGACCCGTTCGCCCTCGTCGCCGAGGATGGAGCCGCCCGCCGAGTAGACCGCCTCGGCCGCGTTCACGGTGAGGCCCTCGTAGGGCAGGAACTGGCCGGCGTAGCCGTCGAGTCCGTACTTCGGAGCGATCGATCTCGCCTGTTCCTCCAGCTCGGCCCAGGTGCGCGGCGGAGCGGCGCCCTCCTTGTCGAGGAGGTCCTTGCGGTAGAGGAGCAGACCCGCGTTGGTGACGTACGGGACCGCGTAGAGCCGTCCGTCGTAGGTCGCGGTGTCCACGACCGGCGGCAGGAAGCCGTCGAGCGGGAAGCGGCCCGCGGGCAGCGGGGAGATCCAGCCCGCGGCGGCGAACTCCGAGGTCCAGGCGACGTCGATGTTCAGCACGTCGAAGCGGCTGCGGTCGTCGCCGCGCAGATCGGTGGCCATCTGCGCGTGGGTCTCGTCGGCGGAGTCCGGGAGTTCGACGAGGGTCACCCGCTCGCCGGGATGCGCACGGTTCCAGCCGTCCAGCAGCGGCCCCAGATAGCCGGTGAGATCCCCGGCGGTGGCCAGCGTGAGCGGGCCCCGGCCGCCGCCGCGCGCCCCGTCGGACGGGACGCCCGAGGCGACGTAACCGGTCAGAACCACCACCGCGACCAGGAGCCCCCTACCGGCGGCATGGATCCACCGCATAGGTTCCTCCCTGGTACACCCGGCTGCCGGGCACCTTCGCCCGCAGTCAGAGGCCATGTATACCCGTTAGGTATGGGCGATACTAGAGCCCGCGGCACATTCGCTCCGGACGCGCGGGCTTGCGGCACCTCATGAGGATCTACGGCGGAGGAAGGGGAGAGCACGAGTGCGGCTGCCCCTCCTGGCCCTGCTGGCGCGCGGTCCGGCCCACGGGTACGAGCTCAAGCAGGACCTTGAGCAACTGCTGGGCGCCGCGTACCCTCAGCCGAACGTCGGCCAGATCTACGTGACCCTCGGCCGCCTGGAGAAGTCGGGACTGATCGAGGGCGAGGAAGTCGAGCAGTCGAGCCGGCCCAACAAGAAGATCTACCACCTCACCGACGCCGGACGTGAAGCACTGCACGCCTGGTACGAGGAGACGGCGGACGAGCCGCGCGTACGGGACGAGTTCTTCATGAAGCTCGCCCTGGCACCGCGGACCGGACTGGCCGACCAGATCGCCCTGATCAACAAACAACGGCGCGAGTACCTGAACACCATGCGCAATCTGTCGAAGCTCGCCGCGACCGAGAGCCGGGACAACCGCATTTCCCAGCTGCTCATCGAGGGCGCCATGCTGCATCTGCAGGCCGACCTCGACTGGCTGGAACGCTGCCAGGAGGAACTGGAGGAGCTGGAATGAACCGCGCCACTCCCCGCGTCGCGTCCCGTCACCCCGTCCCCTCGCCGCGCGCCGGTGACACCCCGCTCCTGCGGGCCGAGGGCCTGGTCAGGACCCACTACGGCGAGGGTGCCCCCGCGCACGCCGTACGGGGCGTGGACCTCTCCGTACGGCAGGGCGAGTTCGTGGCCGTCACCGGGCCCTCGGGCGCCGGGAAGTCGACGCTGCTGCATCTGCTCGGCGGGCTCCAGCGACCGGACTCCGGGAGCCTGTGGCTCGACGGCGAGTGCACCGACGCCTACAGCGAGGCACGCTGGGCGGTCGAGCGCCGGCGCCGGATCGGCATCGTCTTCCAGTTCTTCAACCTCGTCTCGAACCTGTCCGTCGCCGACAACGTCGAACTGCCCGCCCTGCTCGCCGGCCTCTCCCCCCGGCAGGCGCGCGCCGAGCGCGAACTCCTCCTCGACGAACTGGGTCTCGCCGGCAAGGAGCGCAGCATGCCCGGCGAGCTGTCCGGCGGTGAGCAGCAGCGGGTCGCGCTGGCCCGCGCCCTGGTCAACCACCCTCGGCTGCTGCTGGCCGACGAGCCCGCGGGCAGCCTCGACAGCAAGGGCACCCGCGAGGTGACCCGGCTCCTGACCCGGTTCCACCAGCGCGGCCAGACGATCGTGCTGGTCACGCACGACGCACGGCTCGCGAGCGCCGCGGACCGGGTGATCAGCTTCTTCGACGGCAGGATCGCCGACGACGCGGCACTCGCCACCGCGCCCGCCCGCGGCACCGGGATATCCGGCGTGCTCGAACTGAGGGACTGAGCGGCGTGCGGGCCACCCTGCGCTGGGCGCACGCCGATCTGCGCTCGCATCGCGGCGAGGCGCTGTTCATCGTGCTCGCCACCGCCGGGATCGTCGCCTCGCTGCTGCTGGCCACGGCGCTGTTCGGGTACGCGACCAACCCCTGGCAGCGGGTCTTCACCCAGTCACAGGGCGCGCACGTCTGGATCCACACCGGCCCCTCCGCCGACGCGGCCGGGCTCGCCGAGCTGGACGGGGTCGCGTCCGTCGCGGGCCCGTACCCCATCGCCGCCGCGACCCTCGCCTCGCGCGGCACCCGCGCCTCCGTCGAGCTGCGCGGCACCGTGGAGCGGCCCGCCACCGGCCGCCCGCTGCTCACCTCCGGCCGCTGGCTCGACCCGGCCGTGCCGGACGGTGTGGTGCTGGAGAGCGGCCTCGCACGGGCGCTGTGGGCCGAGCCCGGGGACACGCTCACCGTGCCCGGCACGGCCCGGACGCTGACCGTGGTGGGCCTCGCGGACAGCCCCGAACCCCGCTACAGCCCCGGTGAGCGGCCGGGCCTCGTCTGGGCGCCGCCCGCCGCCGTCCAGCGCACCGACGGACACGGCGGCCAGGTGACCGGACTGCGGCTGACCGACCCCGACGACACGGACTACGCCGTCCAGCGTGCCGTCACCCTCCTCGGCGCCAAGGCCGTCACCGACGTCTCCAACTGGCAGCAGGCCCGGGCCGAGGCACAGGGCGGCAACCGGCTGCTCGGCCAGGTCCTCGGACTGTTCGGCCTCGCCGCTCTGCTGGCCGCCGCGCTGGCCGTGCACGGCGCGATCGGCACCCGGATCCGCGGCCATCTGCGGGACATCTCGGTCCTGAAGGCGATCGGGTTCACCCCGGCCCAGGTGGTACGGATCTTCCTGCTCCAGCATGTGGCGTTCGCGCTCCTCGGCGCCGTGCTCGCCGCAGCCCTCATCCAGGCCCTGGGCAGCCGGACACCGGGGCGCCTCGGGGACGCCGTCGGCGTGTGGCAGGGCCTGCCGGGACACACGGCCGCACTGCTCGGCGTACCCCTGGCCGCGGTGCTGTTCATCGCCGCGACGACCGGGCTCGCGGCCTGGCGCGCCGGACAGGTGCCTCCGGTGCCGGGGCTGCGGGCCGGGGCACCGCCCGGCGGCGGGCTTTCCGCTCTGTCGCGCCGGGCGCTCGGGCTGCGGCTGCCGTCGGCGCTGGTCCTCGGCTGGCACAAGGCGTTCACGCGCCGGCCGCGCTCGCTGGCCGCGGTGGCCCGCCTCGCGCTGCCTCTGCTGCTGATCGTCGTGGCCATGAGCGCCTGGACCACCATCGACCGCTTCCAGCACAGCCCGGACCGGATCGGCCTCGCGGCGGCGCTCACGGTACGGGCCGACACTTCCCTGAGCGATCCGGACGTACGGGCCCTGCTGGCCCGCAATCCGCAGGTCGCCGCGGTCCATCCGGGCGTCGAGGTGGCCGCGCTGGTCCCGGGCCAGACCGGCACGATCGCGCTGCGCGGGCTCGGCACCCGCGCGGACCCCTATCCGTTCGCGCTGGCCGAGGGGCGTGCCGCGCGCGGCCCCGACGAGGCGGTGGCCGGGCAGGGGCTGCTCGACCTGCTGGACGTACGGGTCGGGGACTGGGTGCGGATGACGGTCGGCGCGCAGCCGCAGATCCTGCACATCGTGGGACGCAGCATCGAGCCCGAGAACGGCGGCCGAGTCATCTCCACCTCCCTCGACACCCTCCGGGAGAACGACCCGGGGCTGGAAGCCGCGCTCTACCAGCTCCAGCTGCGTCCCGGCGCGGACCCGCAGCGGGTGGGCGCCGAGCTGACCCAGGCCGCGCACGGCGACCTCAGCGCGCACGCCGTGCCGAACCCGGCCGACGGGCTCTCGCCGCTGCGCGGGGTCGTCGTGGGGCTCATCGCCGTGCTGGCCCTGATCGGCCTCATCGAACTGCTCACGGCGATCGGCGGGACGGTCCGTGAGGGCGAGCGGGATCTGCTGGCGCTGAAGGCGATCGGGCTGACCCCGCGGCAGATCACCGCGATCACGGTGACGGCCATGGGGTGCACTGCGCTGGCGGCGGTCGTCGTGGGTACGGCGCTGGGGGTGCCGCTCGCGCACTGGCTGATCGACGCGCAGGGGCGGTCGAGCGGGATCGGTGCGGGGGTTGCGCAGGGGCCGTCGCCGGCGCTCCTGGCGCTCTTCGCAACGGCGGCGGTCCTGGGCGCGGCGGCGCTGGCCGCGCTCCCCGCATCCCGCGCCGCCCACCGCCGCCGCCCCGCGGACACGCTGAGCGCGGTGGCTTGACCGCCCACTGGGGGCCGGACGTACGGTGCGGCTCCGGTGGGGGCTTGTCGCGCAGTTCCCCGCGCCCCTGAAGACAAAAGATTGCGCCGTTCCCCGCGCCCCTGAAGGGGCAAAAACTGGGGCGCAGCCCCGTTTTTGAGG
>NZ_JBHWZP010000306.1:0-10767 GCF_042728395.1 Streptomyces sp. NPDC060205 | reverse complement strand
CGACCAGCCCCCACCGGACCCGCACCCGGGCACACGCCCCCTGCCCCGCAAGGGGCGCGGCCCGCGACGGCCGAGGCCCGCCTTGAAGGGGCGCGAGGAACGGCGCGAACGCCCCCACCGGACCGCACAAGACGCCCGCCGTCGTCACCCCGCGGAGTCGGCTACCGCAGCCACGGCAGGTCCGCCCCCGCCCCCTCCGGCTGAAGCCCCTCTGCGATGAGCAGCATCGCCTCCCCGAGCGCCTTCTGCTGCTTGGGCGTGAGGCGGTCGAACAGCGCCTGCCGCACCGCGGCCACATGCCCGGGAGCGACCCGTTCGAGAACGGCGTACCCCTCGTCCGTCAGGACGGCGAACTGCCCCCGCTTGTCGGACGGACAGTCCTCCCGCCGCACCCACCCGTTCTTCTCCAGCCGGGCGATCGCGTGCGAGAGGCGGGAGCGCGTGATCTTCGCCCTCATCGCCAGCTCGGTCATCCGCAACCGCCGCCGCGGCGCCTCGACCAGCTGCACGAGCAGCCCGTAGTAGATGTGCGGCATGCCCGCGTCACGCTGCAGCTGGCGGTCGAGATGGTCCTCAAGAAGCGTGGTCGCGTGCATGAACGCACGCCAGGTGCGCTGTTCCTCGTCACTGAGCCAGCGCGGCTCGTCAGCGGATGCCGTGTTCATACACCTACTGTACGAGCCTCTTCTTGAATCTTAAACAAGTAGGGAGTAGGCTCCGCCTAACAGAGCTTGATACTTCAAGCAATCTCGCTTCGAGCAGTACGAGAGGGAGCCGCAGTCATGTCCGCAGCCACCGAGGAACACCCCGCCGTGGAGCGCATGCCCGCCCTCTACCTCTCGCACGGCGCCCCGCCGCTCGCCGACGACCCGGTCTGGCCCGGCCAGCTCGCCGCCTGGTCCGCCGACCTCCCGCGCCCCAAGGCGATCCTGATGGTCTCGGCGCACTGGGAGGAGGCCCCGCTGGCGCTCGGCGCCACCGCTCCCGTGCCGCTGGTCTACGACTTCTGGGGCTTCCCCGAGCACTACTACAAGGTCCGTTACGACGCCCCGGGCGCCCCCGCCCTCGCCGAGTCCGTCCGCAAGCTGCTGCGCGCCCCCGGCACCCCGGTCCAGGACATCCCGGACCGCGGCCTGGACCACGGCGCGTACGTCCCGCTCGTGGAGATGTTCCCCGAGGCCGACATCCCGGTCCTGCAGATCTCCATGCCCACGCTGGACCCGGTCCGCCTCATGGAGACAGGCCGCAAGCTCGCCCCTCTGCGCGACGAGGGCGTCCTGATCGTCGGCTCCGGTTTCTTCACGCACAACCTCGCCGCGCTGCGCCAGGGCGGCATCCCCGGCTGGTCCGCCGAGTTCGACGCCTGGGGGCAGCAGGCGCTCGACTCCGGGGACGTGGACGGCCTCCTCGACTTCCTCCACAAGTCCCCGGCCGGACAGCTGGCCCATCCGCGCACGGAGCACTTCGCCCCGCTGTTCGTGACCATGGGAGCGGCGGACGCCGCCGGCGACCTGGCGTCCCAGCGGTCCGTGATCGACGGCTTCTGGCTGGGCCTGGCCAAGCGCTCGGTGCAGTTCGGCTGACGAGACCCGCCTCTTCTTCAAGAAGTCCCCCTTTTCGGAGGGGCCCGGTCGGCCCGGTCTCAGAGGTCCTTCTCGTACCGCGCCACATCCCAGTACCGGCCGAACTTCCGGCCCGCCTCCCGGTACGTACCGAGGTACCGGAACCCGAACCGCTCGTGCAGCCGCACGGACGCCTCGTTGGGCTGCGCGATCCCCGCGTACGCCCGGTGCAGGTCCTCACCCGCGAGCGCGTCGAAGAGGGCCTCGTAGAGCCGCGTGCCGATGCCCCGCCCGCCCGCGCCGGGAGCGACGTAGACCGTCATCGCCACGGACGTCGCGTACGCGGGCTTCGGCCGGAACTCGCTCGATGTGGCGTACCCCAGAATTCGCTGTGAGTCCGCGTCCACGGCAACCATCAGCCGATGCGGGCCGTCTTCAGGGTGAGAGAGCAGCCAGGGACGTCGCTCCTCCGGGGTGAAGACCGCCGTGTCGAAGGTGATCGGCGTCTCACGGACGTAGTGGTTGTAGATGTCCGTGAGGGCACCGAGGTCGGCTTCGACTCCCGGCCTGACCTCGACCTCTGTACGTTCCGACGACACCGGACCTCCTTTGGCGGCGGCACAGGATACTGCAAGATCAGAAAATTCGAGGACCGGGTTGGGAATTCTGTCCGGATTCCAGTCGTTGTTTCCATCGGAAGCAGGGCACTCGGGAGGGTGTCCCAGCCACCAAAGACACCACTAGGACCCGCAAGCCCACCATCGCAAGGGAGCACGCATGGCAACCCGTGCCGTCGCCCGTCGTAAGTCCGCCTCCGGCGAGACCGACGCGGCACGCAGTGTTCGCGTCGTAGGCGGCGAGATCGCCGACCGCGACCTGGTCGGCATGTATCTCGACGAGATAGCGCGCACACCGCTGCTCGACGCCGCCAGGGAGGTCGAGCTGTCCCAGACCATCGAGGCCGGCGTCTTCGCGCGGCAGCTTCTCGACGGTGAGACCACCGACACCAAGGTGAAGGCCTCCCGCGAGGAGCTCGAAGCGCTGGTCGCCGAGGCCGAGCGGGCCAAGGAGGTCTTCATCAAGTCGAACCTCCGCCTGGTCGTCGCGGTAGCGCGCCGCTACCCCCGCAGCGGCCTCCCGCTGCTGGACCTGATCCAGGAGGGGAACGCGGGCCTGGTGCGCGCGGTCGAGAAGTTCGACTACCGCAAGGGCTTCAAGTTCTCGACGTACGCGACCTGGTGGATCCGTCAGGCCATCACCCGGTCCATCGCCGACCAGTCGCGCACGATCCGGCTCCCCGTCCACCTGGTGGAGGAGCTGGGCCGGATCCGCCGTGTGCAGCGCGAGTTCAACCGCGAGCACGGCCGCGACCCGGAGCCCACGGAGATCGCCGCGGAGCTGGACTCCAAGCCGGAGCGCGTCATCGACGTCCTGGACTGGGCCCGCGACCCGGTCTCGCTGAACATGGCGGTGGACGACGAGGGCGACACCCAGTTCGGAGACCTGCTGGAGGACACCTCGGCCGTGTCGCCCGAGCAGTCCGTGCTGACGCTGCTGCGCAGCGAGGAACTGGACGACCTCATAGGCCGCCTCGACCAGCGCACCGCCTCGATCATCAAGATGCGGTACGGCATAGAGGACGGCCGCGAGCGCACGCTGACCGAGGTCGGCAAGGAGCACGGCCTCACCCGCGAGCGCATCCGCCAGATCGAGAAGCACGCGCTGATGGAACTGAAGAAGCTGGCCCGTTCCACGGGGTTCGACGCGGCGGCGTAGACCCCTGCGGGCTCCGGCGGCGCCCCGGTCCGGGCAGTGGTTCAGGCCCTGCCCCGGGGCCCCGTCCGGGATGAGAAAAACTGGTCCTCGCGGAGGGGAATGGGTCCCCGTTTCGGGGGCATGCGAGCCTACCGCGGGACGGACGAGCAGATCTGTGTCGGCCATGCCTCACGGCGTGGCTGGTCAGAGCCGCTCACCGGGTCGCACAGAAGTCCGTTTACAGCCGCTTCAACACATCGGTCCCGGGGCACAAACCCCAGGACCCCCCATAGCCGAGTCCCGACGCACTCCCCCCGGTGCCGGGACTCTTCCAGAGCCGAGCTCCGGCGCCTCCCCCCCCCTGGCGCCGGGGCTCGGCTCCATCTGTGGGGTCGAGCGGCCGTTCCGTGCGGTCGTTCCGAGCGGCCGTGCGGTGTGCGGACACGACGACTGGGCCACCCCGAACCTGAACCCCGGGGTGACCCAGGCGGCACATTGTGTCACGGAGGCAAAAGACGCCGACGGACGCACCACGTGCGAGGACACGTGCCCGCCGCCCACCCGCGCGGCCCGCTAGCCCTCGACGGCCCGGCTGAGCCGTCCCCCCAAGTCCCGTACGCACGCGACGAGTTCCGCCGGCGCGTGCACGGTGAACTCGCAGTCCACCATCGCGAGCCGCACGGCCATCCACTCCACCGCGTCGCCCGTCGAGGCCCGCAGCCGGCACCGCCGGTCGTCGACCGGCTCGGGCGCCCCCAGCCACGCGGGCAGCCGCGCCGCGATGAAGTCCGCGGGCGCCATGAACGTCACGTCGAACGCGTACGTCTCCTGCCGCCGGTACATCGACTGCCGCAGATACTCGGCCGCGTCCCCCGTGGGCAGCTCGCGCCGCGCGAAACGGGCGCCGGTCGCGAAGGGCTCGGACACCCGGTCGACCCGGAACGTACGCCAGTCCTCGCGGCCGAGGTCGTAGGCGACGAGATACCAGCGGCGGCCGGTCGACACGAGCCGGTACGGCTCCGTCCGGCGCCGGCTCTCGGCCCCGTCCCCCGCGCGGTACGCGAACCGCAGCTGCTCCCGCCCCGCGATCGTCGAGGCCATGGTGGTCAGCGTCTCGGGCGCGATACTGGCGCCGTCGCCCGTCGTCAGGGGAGTGGTGGCGGCCTGCAGCGTGGAGACGCGGTGGCGCAGCCGGCTCGGCAGGACCTGTTCGAGCTTGGCCAGCGCCCGGACCGAGGCCTCGTCGACGCCTTCGACGGCGTGCCCCGCGCCGGCCCGCAGGCCCACCGCGATCGCCACCGCCTCCTCGTCGTCGAGAACCAGCGGAGGCATGGCCTTCCCGGCGACCAGCCGGTAGCCGCCGTCCGCGCCCTTGGTCGCCTGCACCGGATAACCCAGCTCCCGCAGCCGGTCGACATCCCGCCGCACGGTCCGCCGGGACACCCCGAGCCGCTCGGAAAGCTCCCCACCGGGCCACTCCCGAGGAGTCTGAAGAAGAGACAACAACTGCAACAGCCGCGCCGGAGTATCCGTACTCATGGGGTCTCCCTCTCGTCGAACCGCTCAGGGCGCGGCCCCCGAGGGGCCCAGCCCCCAAGGGGCGCGGGGAACTGCGCGACCAGCCCCCACGCACCCGCACCCGCGAACCAGCCGCAACCTTCCTCGCTTACCGGCTACGGCGAGGATGCCTCAGAACTAGGACAAGAACTGACCTACATCCGCCCTACCTTGCGGACATGACCTCACCGAGCAGCACCCCCGCACCCCCCGGCCGGGAGGCCACCCCGTCGACGCCGGTCAAGGCCACCGCAGACCGCCGCCGCTGGTACGCCCTGGCCATCGTCATGACGGCCGCCTTCATGGACCTGGTCGACGTGACGATCGTCAACATCGCGATCCCCTCGATCCAGCGGGACGCGGGCGCCACGTTCAGCCAGATCCAGTGGATCACCGCCGGCTACGCGCTCGCCTTCGCCGCGGGCCTGATCACCGGCGGACGCCTGGGTGACATCCACGGCCGCAAGCGCCTCTTCCTCATCGGTATCGGCGGCTTCACCCTCGCGTCCGCGCTCTGCGGCTTCGCCGTGAACCCGGACATGCTCGTCGCCTCCCGCATCCTCCAGGGAGCGATGGCCGCGCTGATGGTCCCGCAGGTCCTGTCGATCGTGCACGCCACCTTCCCGGCGCACGAACGCGGCAAGGTCTTCGGCCTGTTCGGCGCGATCGTGGGCCTGGGCGCGGTCTCCGGCCCCCTCTTCGGCGCGCTGCTCACCGAGTGGAACCTGTTCGGCCTGGAATGGCGGCCGATCTTCCTCATCAACCTCCCCGTGGGCATCGCAGGCCTGATCCTGGGCCGGAAGTTCATCACCGAGTCCAAGGCCCCGCGCGCCCTGAAGCTCGACCTCGTCGGCGTCGCCCTGGTCACCGTCGGTCTGCTGATGCTGCTCTACCCGCTGATCCGCGGCCGTGAGCTGGACTGGCCGGTCTGGGGGTACGTGTCGATGGGCGGCTCCCTCGTCGTCTTCGCGGCGCTGGTGGCGTACGAGAGGCGCAAGACGGCGCGGGACGGTTCGCCGCTCGTCGAGCTCTCCCTGTTCAGGGTGAAGAGCTTCGCGGCCGGCATCGCCGTCCAGACCGTCTTCGGGATCGGCCTCGGCATCTTCTTCCTGGTCTGGACGCTCTACATGCAGACCGGCCTCGGCTGGAGCCCGCTGCGGGCGGGCCTGACGGGCGTACCGTTCTCGATCGCGGTGTCGCTCGCGGCGGGTCTGTCCGTGCAGAAGCTGGTGCCGCGCTTCGGCCGCAAGGTGCTGCAGGCGGGCGCGCTCACCATGGCCGCCGGAGTGCTGCTCTACATCTGGGAGTCCGAGCGGTACGGCCTGTCCATCGCCTCCTGGCAGATGGCCCTCCCGCTGGTCGTGATGGGCCTCGGCATGGGTCTGATCGTCGCCCCGCTGACGGACGCGGTCCTCTCCGAGGTGCCGCGCGAGCACGCCGGTTCGGCGTCCGGCCTGATCAACACGGTCCAGCAGATGGGCAACGCCCTCGGCCTCGCCCTGGTCTCCGTCGTCTTCTTCGGCCGGATGTCCGACCGCCTGGCGCCGCCCGAGGTCGGCCCCGCGTTCGTCGACGCCTTCCAGCACGCGCTGGTGTGGGTCGCCGTCGTGATGACGGTCATCTTCCTGCTGATGTCCGCCCTCCCGAAGCGCCCGGCCCAGCACGTGGAGGGAGCGGAGGCGACGGAGGACGCGCCCGCGGCACCGAGTGCGCCCACCCGCGCCGACGACCAGGAGCCCGAACTCGTCCGCTGAGCACAGACGCCCGTACATGCCCGTTCATGCCCACATCGATGCCCGAACCTGTTTACTTTCCGGAAACGCGGGCGTAGCCTGCGAGGGAAACCACAGGTTCGGGCAGAGAGTGGAGGCGAACGGGCATGTACGCACCTGAGCGGCAGCAGGAGATCCTCCGGCTCGCACGTGACGGTGGACGCGTGGACGTCGTATCGCTGGCCGAGGAGTTCCAGGTCACGGCCGAGACCATCCGGCGGGACCTGAAGGCCCTCGACCGGGCGGGACTCCTGCGCCGCGTGCACGGCGGCGCCATACCGGCCGGGCGGCTCGACTTCGAGCCCGACCTCGCCGAGCGCGAGACCACCGCCGCGGACGAGAAGGACCGCATCGCCAAGGCGGCCCTCGCCGAACTGCCCGAAGAGGGCACGATGATCCTCGACGCGGGCACGACCGTCGCCCGCCTCGCCGGCGCCCTCCCGCTGGAGGCCTCGCTCACCGTCGTGACGCACAGCCTGCCCATCGCCGCCCGCCTCGCCGACCACCCCGGCGTCCAGCTCCACCTCATCGGCGGCCGCGTCCGGCACCGCACCCGCGCGGCCGTCGACGCCTGGGCGCTGCGGGCGTACGGCGAGATCCGCGCGGACGTGGTCTTCCTCGCCGCGAACGGCTTCTCCGCCGAACACGGCCTGACCACCCCCGACCTCGCCGAAGCCGCCGTGAAACGCGCCGCCCTCGCCGCGGCCCGCCGCGTGGTGCTGCTCGCCGACTCCGCCAAGCACGGCCAGGAACACTTCGCGCGCTTCGGTGGCCTCGACGAGGTGGACCTCCTGATCACCGACAGCGGGCTGAGCCCCGAAGACGCCACCGCCATCGAGCGCGGCGGCACGGAAGTGCTCTGTGTCTAGAAACGAGTGGGCATGATCCTCACCGTCACCCCGAACCCGTCCCTCGACCGCACGTACGAGGTCCCCTCGCTCGACCGCGGTGAGGTCATCCGGGCCACCGGCGAGCGCATGGACCCGGGCGGCAAGGGCGTCAACGTCTCCCGGGCGGTCGCCGCGGCCGGCCGGCGCACTGTCGCGGTCCTGCCGCTCGGCGGCGCCCCCGGCGCACTCGTCGCCGACCTGCTCGACGCCCAGGGCATCGAGGTCGCACCGGTCCCCGTCGCCGGGGCGACCCGCTCGAACATCGCGCTCGCCGAGGCGGACGGCGTCCTCACGAAGATCAACGCACCCGGACCCGAACTCACCCCCGCCGAGCAGGAGTCGCTCCTGGAGGCGGTACGCGAGCAGTCCCGCGACGCCGACTGGATCGCCTGCTGCGGCAGCCTGCCCCGCGGCCTCGCACCCTCCTGGTACGCGGAACTGGTCGCCCGCGCCCACCGGGCGGGCGCCCGCATCGCGCTGGACACCTCGGGACCGGCCCTGCTCGCGGCCCTGCGCGAGGGGCCCGACGTCGTCAAACCGAACGTCGAGGAACTCGCCGAGGCGGTCGGCCGCCCGCTCGCCACGGTCGGCGACGCGGTCAAGGCCGCCGAAGAACTGCGGGAGCTGGGCGCGCGGACCGTGCTCGCCTCCCTCGGCGCCGACGGGCAGCTGCTCGTCGGCGAGGACGGCACGTGGTTCGCGAGCGCCCGCGTCGACGTCGTACGCAGCAATGTGGGCGCGGGCGACTCCTCCCTCGCCGGTTTCCTCATCGCCGCCGGCAGCGGACCCGGCGCGCTCGCCTCCGCCGTCGCGCACGGAGCGGCGGCCGTCCAGCTGCCGGGCAGCGTGATGCCGAGCCCGGCGAACCTCGACCCGGACGCCGTGACGGTCACCGCGGAGATCCCGGTCGACCGCGTCCTGACGGAGCCGGCGTCATGAGCACCCCCTCGGTCCACCCCGCACCAACCCCGGCAGCCGCACCAGCCCCTGCGGCCCCAGCAGCCGCAGCGGCTGAGGCGACCGAAGCAGTCCCCGTCCCCACCCCCGCCCACCACTCTCCCCGGGCGATACGCGAGCGAAGGAGCCCGCGATGAGCGAGATGATCACCGCGGAACTGGTCGACCTCGACCTGTCCGCCGATACGAAGGAAGCGGCGGCGCGTGCCCTCGCCGAGCGCATGGTGTCTCTGGGGCGGGTGAGCGACCTGGACGGATTCCTCGCCGACGTCGCCGCCCGCGAGGCCCAGATGCCGACCGGCCTCGACGGCGGCATCGGCATCCCGCACTGCCGCAGCGAGCACGTCACCGAGCCGACCCTGGCCTTCGGGCGCAGCGCGGCCGGTGTCGACTTCGGCGCGCCGGACGGCCCCGCCGACCTGATCTTCCTGATCGCCGCTCCGGCCGGCGCGGACGACGCCCACCTCACGATCCTCTCGTCGCTGGCCCGCCAGCTGATGAACGCCGAGTTCACGACCGCGCTGCGGTCGGCGGACGACGCGGAGTCGGCGGCGGCGCTCATCCGCGGGGACGAGCCCGCCGAGGCGGGCGCCACGCCCGAACCCGCCGCGCAGCCCACGGCCGGCACTCCGGCCGAACCGGCGCCGGCTCCGGCGGCGGCAGAGACCCCGGCCGGGGCTGCACCTGCCGCCGAACCCGCGGCCGAGGGCCGCGCCCGGCAGCCGTTCCGGATCGTCGCCGTCACCTCCTGCCCCACCGGTATCGCGCACACCTACATGGCGGCCGAGTCGCTGGAGAACGCGGGCCGCGAGGCCGGTGACGTCGAGATCACCGTCGAGACGCAGGGATCGGCCGGCTTCACCCGGCTCGACCCCGCCGTCATCGCCGCGGCGGACGGCGTGATCTTCGCGCACGACGTGCCCGTACGGGAGAAGGAACGGTTCGCCGGGAAGCCGACCGTGGACGTCGGTGTGAAGGCGGGCATCAACAAGCCCGCCGAGCTGATCGCCGACGTACGCGGCAGGGCCGAACGCGGCGAGTCCACCTCGGCCGCCCGGCCCGGCGGCACCCCGGTGGACCGGGCGGGCGACCCCGGCGACGGCTACGGCACCAAGCTCCGCAAGTGGCTCATGACCGGCGTGAGCTACATGGTCCCCTTCGTCGCCGCGGGCGGTCTGCTGATCGCGCTCGGCTTCGCGATCGGCGGCTACCAGATCAACGAGGCCAAGCCGGTCACCGAGGTCTTCCACTGGGGCCAGATCGACAGCTGGGGCGCACTGCTCTTCCAGATCGGCGGCGTCGCCTTCGGCTTCCTCATCCCCGTCCTCGCCGGCTACATCGCCTACGGGATGGCCGACCGGCCGGGCCTCGTGCCGGGCTTCGTCGGCGGCATGATCTCCGCCAACATCAGCGCCGGCTTCCTCGGCGGCCTGGCGGCCGGTCTGCTGGCCGGCGCGGTGGTCCTCGCCATCCAGCGCATCAAGATCCCGCCGGTGCTGCGCGGCATCATGCCGGTGGTCGTGATCCCGCTGATCTCGTCGATGGTCGTCGGCTTCCTGATGCTGATCGTGATCGGCAAGCCCATCGCCAAGGCGCAGGAGGCGATGACGGACTGGCTCGGCGGGCTCTCCGGCACGAACGCGGTGCTGCTCGGCGTCCTGCTCGGCCTGATGATGTGCTTCGACCTGGGCGGCCCGGTCAACAAGGTCGCGTACGCCTTCGCCACGGCCGGGATCGCCGTGCAGGACCCCAGCGACTCCGCGATGAAGATCATGGCGGCCGTGATGGCCGCGGGCATGGTCCCGCCGCTCGGCATGGCACTGGCGACCACGATCCGCAAGAAGCTCTTCACCCCCGCCGAGCAGGAGAACGGCAAGGCCGCCTGGGTCCTGGGCGCGTCCTTCATCTCCGAGGGCGCCATCCCGTTCGCGGCCGCCGACCCGCTGCGGGTCATCCCGGCCTCGATGGCGGGCGGCGCGGTCACCGGCGCCCTGACCATGGCGTTCGGCTCGACCCTGCGCGCCCCGCACGGCGGCATCTGGGTCACCTTCCTGATCGGCAGCCCGTTCCTCTACCTGCTGGCCATCGCGGCCGGCACGGCGGTCACCGCCGGCCTGGTCATCGCCCTGAAGGGCATGCGCAAGCAGGCTCCCGACGGCGGTGCGAAGAAGTCCGCCGAGGCCGCGACGGCGGCGCAGCAGAAGGAGCCGGTGGCGGCGTAAGCACGCGGCCGCACGTACAGCACATGGCCGTGGCCCGGGACGAACTCCCGGGC
>NZ_JBHWZP010000305.1:0-10767 GCF_042728395.1 Streptomyces sp. NPDC060205 | reverse complement strand
GGGTGCCGGTTCGTTGTGGCTGGTCGCGCAGTTCCCCGCGCCCCTTCGGGGCGCCGCCTCGGTCCCTAGATGCTCGTCCCGTTCCTGATCGTGCTCCATGCCTCCGGCAGAGCGGCCTCCACCGACTCGGCGACGCGTTCCTCGTGGCCGTACAGGACCCCGTACGTGAAGGCGTTCTCGGCTGCCGCGTGGGCCTGGGTGGCCAGGTCGCGCAGGGCGAGCCTCGCCATCACGCTGTCCTGGTGTTCGCCGAGCAGGCCCTGGAGGGACTTCATGTCGCTCACCAGGCTCTTCGCGGGTTTGCCGAGGACGGGGGCGGCGAGCTCGGCCGCGTACCGCGTGCGCTTGGTCTTCTTGCGGGCCTCGTGGATCGCGAGGTCGCGGCCCTCCCCCGGCGGCAGGTCGACGGCCTCCCCGACCAGGCCGGACAGCTTGTCGAAGTCCTTGCGCACGGCCTTCGTGACCGCCTTCCCCGTGGTGTCCGCGGCGGCCCCCCGAAGCGGCGGGGTGGCGAGGAGCGCGTCGAGGGAGACGAGGAGGTTCAGATAGCGGCCGCCGTCGAGGACCGCGACCAGGCGGCGCCGGGAGCCGGACCGGCGGGCATGCGCCCAGGTCCGCAGCCGGCCGCGGACGGGGCCGGCGAGCAGGCCGCGCGGAAGCGCGCCGAGGGCCGCCGTCAGCCGCTCGGTCAGGACCTCCTGGTCGCGGTCGACGCCCAGCTCTCCCGCCAGCCACTTCAGTTCGTCGCGGATCGGGTCGGTGACGCCCCGGTCCAGGACGTTGCCGTACGAGCGGAACGTGCTGCGGAGCCTGCGGGTGGCGACCCGCATGCTGTGCACGGCGTCGAAGACGTCCCGTCGGACGGCGGGGTCCAGTTCGACGATGGCGTCGCGCTGGGCGCGGACGTAGGCGAGGACGTGGTCGCCCGCGGTGACGGGTGCCGCCGCCACGACGGGTTCCCTGCGTGCCTTGCGGCCCGTCTCCCCCAGCGCCCTGGCCAGCTTGGACGCGGACCTGGAGCGGGTGACGCCGGCCTTGCGCAGTTTCTTCTCGACCTTGTCCAGGAAGGCGGGGTCGCCGTCGTCCGCCAGCTCGACCTCGATCTCGGTCCACCGGGCGGTGCCGTCGCCGCCGCTGAGCCGTTCGGCCCGTACGCGGTCGACGCTGATCTCGGCGAGCAGGCCCCCGGACTCGTCGACGAGGTGACGGACGTCCCGGGCGGACAACAGCCGGACGACGGGGACCAGTTCGGCGTCGCGCACCCGGGAGCGGACCAGTCCGGCGAGGGCGCGGGGCACGGTGTCGGACAGCGGGGCGCGGATCTCGTCCCGTACGCCGTCGGAGACGGGCAGTTTCAGATGCCAGCCGGCGTCGTCGCCGCCGGTGCGGCGGCGCAGGGTGAGGGACGCGGCGGCGAGGCGCTGGTCGGCCGTGTCGTAGTAGGTGGCGTCGAGTTCGGCGACGCCCTTGTCGATGACGGCCGAGACGCCCGGCACCCGCGTCAGATCCGGCAGCCCCGCCAGTCCGGCATTCTCATCGGCTTCGTACTTACGCTCGATCTCACGCTTGGTGTCCGCCATGACCTGAATTTAGAGGCAGTACCCCGACCCCTGTAAGAGGGGCGCAGGCCTGCGCCCCGAAGGGGCGCGGGGAACTGCGCGACCAGCCACGACGAGCCCGCAGATGCCCGACGGCCCGTCCGTGCCGTCACAGCCCGTCCGGTGGCGGGCGCGGACGGCCGGACGGGGCGCACCCACAGGCACGTTAGTCTGGAAAGTCATCCCCTGTCGGCTCGCAAAGGTTCGTGAGATGTCTGCCGAAACCGCTGTGTCGGTCTTTCCACAGCTCGAAGCTCTGCTCCCGCATGTGCAGAAGCCGATCCAGTACGTCGGCGGAGAGCTCAACTCCACGGTCAAGCCCTGGGAGGACTGCGACGTCCGCTGGGCGCTCATGTACCCGGACGCGTACGAGGTCGGACTGCCCAACCAGGGCGTCATGATCCTGTACGAGGTCCTGAACGAGCGCGAGGGCGTCCTGGCCGAGCGCACGTACAGCGTCTGGCCGGACATGGAGGAGCTGATGCGCGAGCACGGCGTCCCGCAGTTCACGGTGGACGCCCACCGCCCGGTGAAGGCCTTCGACGTGTTCGGGCTGAGCTTCTCCACGGAGCTTGGCTACACGAACATGCTGACCGCGCTCGACCTCGCGGGCATCCCGCTGGAGTCGAAGGACCGCGGTCTCGACGACCCGATCGTGCTGGCCGGCGGCCACGCCGCGTTCAACCCCGAGCCGATCGCCGACTTCATCGACGCGGCGATCATCGGCGACGGCGAGCAGGCCGTGCTCGACATGACCGAGATCATCCGCGCCTGGAAGGCGGAGGGCCGGCCCGGTGGCCGCGAGGAGGTCCTGTTCCGTCTCGCGAGGACGGGCGGCGTGTACATCCCGGCGTTCTACGACGTCGAGTACCTCCCGGACGGCCGTATCGGCCGCATGGTCCCCAACAAGTCGGGCGTCCCGTGGCGCGTGTCCAAGCACACGGTCATGGACCTGGACGAGTGGCCGTACCCGAAGCAGCCCCTCGTGCCGCTCGCCGAGACCGTCCACGAGCGCATGTCGGTGGAGATCTTCCGCGGCTGCACCCGCGGCTGCCGCTTCTGCCAGGCGGGCATGATCACCCGCCCCGTCCGTGAGCGCTCCATCACGGGCATCGGCGAGATGGTCGACAAGGGCCTCAAGGCGACCGGCTTCGAGGAGGTGGGCCTGCTCTCCCTGTCCTCCGCGGACCACTCGGAGATCGGCGACATCGCCAAGGGGCTGGCGGACCGGTACGAGGAGGACAAGGTCGGGCTCTCCCTGCCCTCCACCCGCGTCGACGCGTTCAACGTCGACCTGGCCAACGAGCTGACCCGCAACGGCCGCCGCTCCGGGCTGACCTTCGCCCCCGAGGGCGGCTCCGAGCGCATGCGCAAGGTCATCAACAAGATGGTCTCGGAGGAGGACCTGATCCGGACCGTCTCGACGGCGTACGGCAACGGCTGGCGCCAGGTCAAGCTGTACTTCATGTGCGGCCTGCCCACCGAGACCGACGAGGACGTCCTGCAGATCGCGGACATGGCGATGAACGTGATCGCCGAGGGCCGCAAGGTCTCCGGCCAGAACGACATCCGCTGCACGGTGTCCATCGGCGGGTTCGTCCCCAAGCCCCACACGCCCTTCCAGTGGGCCCCGCAGCTGTCGGCCGAGGAGACGGACACCCGGCTCGGCAAGCTCCGCGACCGGATCCGCGGCGACAAGAAGTACGGCCGCTCCATCGGTTTCCGCTACCACGACGGCAAGCCCGGCATCGTCGAGGGCCTGCTCTCCCGCGGTGACCGCCGCATCGGCTCCGTCATCCGCGCCGTCTACGAGGACGGCGGGCGCTTCGACGGCTGGCGCGAGTACTTCTCGTACGACCGCTGGATGCGCTGCGCCGACAAGACGCTCCCCGCCTTCGGTGTGGACGTCGACTGGTACACCACCCGCGAGCGCACCTACGAGGAGGTCCTGCCCTGGGACCACCTCGACTCGGGCCTCGACAAGGAATGGCTCTGGCAGGACTGGCAGGACGCGCTCGACGAGACCGAGGTCGACGACTGCCGCTGGACGCCGTGCTTCGACTGCGGGGTGTGCCCGCAGCTCGACTTGGACATCCAGGTCGGGCCGACCGGCAAGAAGCTGCTGCCGCTGACCGTCAAGAACGGTGCGACCGCCGCGGCCGGCGGTCACAGTCACTGAGGCGCTTTCCACGGCGCGGACGGGGTGATCCGGGGCGAGCACGGAGGAAAGTGCCGTTCCCGGACCGTTCGTGCATCCATCCGGGCAGCTGACGCGTCCGTGTGGGTATGGACCTGGAGAAGTCGCCGCAGCCCGCGCCGCCCGTGATGCCCGCGCGGCAGCGGGACCCCGCTCCTGAGGGATGTCTCGCCGTCGCCGTCCGCATCCCGGTGCGGATCGTGGTCTTCGTGCTGATCGTGCCCGTACGGATGGCCTGGGACGCGCTCGTCGTCTGCGGGCGGCTTCTCAACGACACGCTGCTGCGGCCGCTCGGCCGGGCCCTTATGTGGGTGCTCGCGCCGGTCGGCCGGGCCCTCAGGTGGCTGCTCGACGGCTTCGCGACCGTCCTCGCGTGGGTGTTCACCGGCATCGGGTACGCGGTGAAGTGGCTGTGCCTGCTGGTGTTCGTCTGGCCGTGGGTGGGCCTGTGGCGTTACGTGGCCGTGCCGGTGGGCCGGGCACTCGCCTGGCTCGGGCACGTCCTGCTGGTCGTCCCCGCCCGGTGGCTGTACGAGCGGCTGCTGACGCCGCTCGGCCACGGCATCGTGTGGGCGCTGCGGGGCTTCGGGGCCGGCTGCGCCTGGCTGTGGCGGACGGCGGTGCTCATTCCGGCGGGCTGGCTGTACCGGGCCCTGCTCGCGCCGACCGGGCGAGGTGTCGCGTGGGTTGCCGCGGGGCTGTGGTTCGGCCTGGTGTGGGTCTCGCGGGGACTGTGGGCGGGAGTTGTATGGGTCTCCCGGGGGGTGTGGGCGGGCATCACATGGGTCGGCAGGGGACTGTGGGCCGCCGTGACATGGGTGGGCCGCGGGTTGTGGGCCGGCATGACATGGGTCGGCCGCGGGCTGTGGGCCGTGGTGGGCTGGCTCGGCAAGGTCGTCGGGACCCTCCTGCGGTGGATCCTCGTCGTACCCGCCGTCGCCCTGTGGCGCTGGGTCCTCGCCCCGCTCGGACGGGCCGTCGCCGTCGTCGCGCGGGAGATCGGCGAAGCCCTGGGACACGCCTGGCGCGTCGCCGGATACGTGTCGCTCGCCGTCGGCCGCTTCCTGGGACGACTCTTCCGGTGGATCTTCGTCGAGCCGGTGCGGTGGGCCTACCGGAGCGTGTTCACTCCGATGGGGCACTTCGTGCGCGACGTCTTCTGGAAGCCGGCGGCCGAGGCCGCGCGGAGCGTGGGCCGCGTCACCCGGCAGGCCCTGGCGAGCGCCCGGGAGACCGCACGGCAGACCAGGGCCGACATCCGGCGCGCGCTGTTCGGCGCGCCGCGCGAACCCGAGCCCGTACCCCTGTCCGCACCCCGCCCCGAACCCGAGCCGGTACGCCTGGTCGAGCCCGGCGGGCCCCTGCGGAGCGCGCCGGGCGCCTCCCGAGGGGAACGCACGGGCGCCGGCACACGTACTCTAGGTAGTAGTACGACCGCACTCACGAAGGACTGAACGACACTGGGCAAGCGACAGCCCGAAGGCCCGCCGCCCGCACCCGCGGTGCAGCGCATCCGCCTGCGCTACACCAAGCGCGGCCGCCTCCGGTTCACCAGCCACCGTGACTTCCAGCGTGCCTTCGAGCGCGCGTTGCGCCGAGCCGAGGTGCCCATGGCGTACTCGGCGGGGTTCACGCCGCACCCGAAGGTGTCGTATGCCAATGCCGCACCCACCGGCACGGGTAGTGAGGCGGAATACCTGGAGATCGCGCTCACCGACGCGCGCGATCCCGAGAAGCTGCGCGTACTCCTCGACGAGTCGATGCCCGAGGGGCTCGACATCATCGACGCCGTGGAGGCCCGTACGTCGGGTCTCGCCGACCGGCTCACCGCCTCCGTGTGGGAGATGCGCCTCGACGGCGTGTCCCACGAGGACGCGCTGCGCGCGGTCGACGCCTTCACCGCGGCCGAGACCGTCGAGGTGCAGCGCAAGGCGAAGAACGGCATCCGCACCTTCGACGCCCGCGGCCCCGTCGCGAGTCTGGAGGCGCACAGTGCACAGCCGACGGCACACAGTCCACAGGCTGATAGGCCGACCGACCAGGCCTGTGCGATACTGCGGCTGGTTGTTCGGCACGTGACGCCTGCCGTTCGACCTGACGACGTCCTGTCCGGTCTCCGAGCTGTGGCCGACCTGGCGCCGCCGGTCCCCGCAGCGGTGACCAGGCTGGCGCAGGGGCTTTTCGATGAAGAGACCGGCACGGTGACCGACCCGCTCGCGCCCGACCGCGAGGCAGCAGCACCTTCTCCGGGAACGTCCGGGGACAGCGCAGCCGCCGCCGCGAAGGCGCTGGCGTAAGGAAGGTCCCGCGCAGGGACGTACGTCGAAGCGCCGCCCTCGTATCCGGGAGCCACCTGGTTCGGGCAGCGCACCGACCAGAAGACTTTCGCCAGGCCGTACGCACTCATGGCATACGGAACCGGCGAGACAGGACACAGAGAGCTCCCGTGCGGCGCCCGCGCCCCGGACGGCGGCACCGCGCAACGCGCGAGCCGCGGACGTCACCGGATCCGCGGCGCCCGGGAGCCTGACGGGAGATCCACCCGCATGCTTGAGCCGACCGACCCCACCGAGCCTTCCACCGGCTCCGACAACAGCACCCCGAGCGACACGCTGCCGCCACGCCGGCGCCGTCGTGCCGCTTCGCGCCCCGCCGGCCCGCCGTCGGCGAACGCCGAGGGCACGGCCGTGGCGGAGACCACGGCGCCGGCCATACCGGCTGTGACCTCCGCGGACCTCACGACGGACGAGGCGCAGGAGAGCGAAGAGGCGGCCGTGACCGCCGCTCCCAGGAAGAGGGCCGCGGCGAAGGCGCCCGCGGCCGTCGCGGACGAAACGGCGCAGACGCCGGCCGACGACGCCGCTCCCGCCCCGCGTGCGCGCCGTCGTGCCACCCGCCGGGCATCTGCCCCCGCGGGAGCCCCGCAGACCGCCGAGGCGGCGGACGCCGGTGCGGTACCGGGCGACGAGGCCACGGGGGCCACGACCGCCGAGACCCCGGCGCCGGCCGTGACGGCTGAGCCCGAGGCGCCCGCGGAGGCCGAGGCCGCCCCCGCTCCGCGGCGCCGTCGTGCGACTCGCCGTGCCACCGCGCCCACGGGTGCGCCGCAGGCGGCTGAGGCCGCTGAGACGCCCGTATCTGCCGAGGCCGTCGAGGCTCCGGCTGCTGCTCCGGTGGTCGACGAGACGCCGGCAGTCGAGGAGACGCAGGCTGCCGAGACCGCCGAGGCGGCGCCCGCTCCGCGTGCGCGCCGTCGTGCGACTCGCCGTGCCACCGCGCCCACGGGTGCGCCGCAGGCCGCTGAGGTCGAGGCGCCCGTATCCGCCGAGACCGCCGAGGTTCCGGCTGCCGCCCCGGTCGCCGAGGAGACCCCGGCCGACGAGGCCGCTGAAGCGGCGCCCGCTCCGCGTGCGCGCCGTCGTGCGACACGCCGCGCCAGCGCGCCCGCCGGTGCGCCGCAGGCCGAGGCGGAGAGCCGGACGCCCGAGCAGGCGCCCGCCGAGGCCGTCGCCGAGCCCACTCGTCGCGCCGCCCGGCAGAAGCCGGAGCACGCCGAGACCCCCACCGCGACCGAGCCCGCCGAGGCCGTTGCTCGCGACGAGCGCAGGGAGGCCCCCGTGGCCGCTGCCAGGAACGACCGGTCCGCCGAGACCGAGACCCCCGCCGACGCCGACGATGCCACCCCGCGCCGCGCCCGCCGCCGGGCCACCCGCAAGGCCGCCGGAGGCTTCTCCGCGCCCGCGCCCCGCAAGGCCGCCGAGGAGGGTTCGGCCCGGCGCCCCGCGCGCCCCGCCGTCGCCGTCTTCCAGGCGCCGGTCTTCACCGAGCCGATGTTCCAGACGCCCGAGCGTGCCGCTGCCGCCGCCGCGGCCGAGGCCGCCGAAGAGGCGGAGGAGGCCGTGGAGCCGGTCCAGCAGCAGGCTGCCCCCGTGGCCGTCGCCGAGGAGGAGACAGGCGGTTCGCGTCGCCGTCGCCGCCGCGGCAAGGCCGAGGAGCCCGCCGCTCCCGCCGAGCGTGCCCCGGTGGAGCGTGCCCCCGAGGCCGAGGAGCCGGCCGACGAGGAGCCCGTCGAGGAGGAGTCCGCCGAGGACGCCGCCGACGGTGACGACAGCGAGGAGACCGGTTCGCGCCGCCGTCGCCGCCGCGGTGGCCGTCGCCGCCGCCGGGGCGAGTCCGCCGACGCGGACGACGACTTCGCGGGCGAGCAGAACGAGCGGGGCGAGCGCGGCGAGCAGGCCGCCGCGGCCTCCGACGACACCGAGGACACCGCCGCGCAGGCCGAGGAGGACTCCGCCGACGCGGACGATGACCACGACGACGCGGGCGGCTCCAGCAGCAGCCGTCGCCGCCGGCGCCGTCGCCGTCGCGCCGGTGACTCCTCCGGCGAGGCCGAGTCCGGCGACAGCGACCCCGAGCGCACGGTCGTCAAGGTCCGCGAGCCCCGCAAGAAGGACGAGCACCCGAGCGACGAGGTCCAGTCCATCAAGGGCTCGACCCGCCTGGAGGCCAAGAAGCAGCGCCGCCGTGAAGGGCGCGAGCAGGGCCGCCGCCGCGTCCCGATCATCACCGAGGCCGAGTTCCTGGCCCGCCGTGAGGCCGTCGAGCGCGTGATGGTCGTCCGCCAGAGCGGCGAGCGCACGCAGATCGGTGTCCTTGAGGACGACGTGCTCGTGGAGCACTACGTCAACAAGGAGCAGTCGACGTCGTACGTCGGCAACGTCTACCTGGGCAAGGTCCAGAACGTGCTGCCGTCGATGGAGGCCGCCTTCATCGACATCGGCAAGGGCCGCAACGCGGTCCTGTACGCCGGTGAGGTCAACTTCGAGGCACTGGGCATGGCCAACGGCCCCCGCCGCATCGAGAGCGCCCTGAAGTCCGGCCAGTCGGTCCTCGTGCAGGTCACCAAGGACCCGATCGGCCACAAGGGCGCGCGCCTCACCAGCCAGGTCTCGCTGCCCGGCCGCTACCTGGTCTACGTGCCCGAGGGCTCCATGACCGGCATCAGCCGCAAGCTGCCCGACACCGAGCGCGCCCGGCTGAAGACCATCCTCAAGAAGATCGTCCCCGAGGACGCGGGCGTCATCGTGCGCACCGCCGCCGAGGGCGCGAGCGAGGACGAGCTGCGCCGTGACGTCGAGCGGCTGCAGGCGCAGTGGGAGGACATCGAGAAGAAGGCGAAGAGCGGCAACGCCCCGACCCTGCTGTACGGCGAGCCGGACATGACCGTCCGGGTCGTCCGCGACATCTTCAACGAGGACTTCTCCAAGGTCATCGTCAGCGGCGACGAGGCGTGGGACACCATCCACGGTTACGTCGCGCACGTGGCGCCCGACCTGGCGAACCGCCTGTCGCGGTGGACCTCCGAGGTCGACGTCTTCGCGACGTACCGCATCGACGAGCAGCTCGCCAAGGCGCTGGACCGCAAGGTCTGGCTGCCCAGCGGTGGTTCGCTGGTCATCGACAAGACCGAAGCGATGATCGTCATCGACGTCAACACCGGCAAGTTCACCGGTCAGGGCGGCAACCTCGAAGAGACGGTCACCAGGAACAACCTGGAGGCGGCCGAGGAGATCGTGCGCCAGCTGCGGCTGCGCGACCTCGGCGGCATCGTCGTCATCGACTTCATCGACATGGTCCTTGAGTCCAACCGGGACCTGGTGCTCAGGCGCCTGCTGGAGTGCCTGGGCCGCGACCGTACGAAGCACCAGGTGGCCGAGGTCACCTCGCTGGGCCTCGTCCAGATGACCCGCAAGCGGGTCGGCCAGGGCCTCCTTGAGTCGTTCTCGGAGACCTGCGTCCACTGCAACGGCCGCGGCGTGATCGTGCACATGGAGCAGCCGACCTCCGCCGGAGGCGGCGGCAAGCGCAAGAAGCGCGGTCGCGGCGGTGCCGAGCAGACCCACGACCACGAGCACACGTACGAGACGGACACGGCCGAGGCCGCCGAGCCGGACGAGACGGCCGCCGAGGTCGCCGCGGAGGCCGCCGAGCCCGTCGCGCTTCCCGAGCCCGAGTTCGTACCGGACGAGGACCTGTACAGCAGCGCCGCCGAGGCGGAGGCCGCGGCCACCCGTGGTGGGCGTTCGCGTCGCCGGTCGGGCCGGCGGGCGTCGGCCCCGGCGGGTGCGCCGAGGTCCGAGTCCCGCAGGGCCGAGCGGGCCGAGCGCGCGGAGCGGGCCGAGCAGGCCGAGCGCCGGGACGAGGTTCCGACCGCGCAGTCCGTGACGCCGGAGGAGGAGATCGCGCGTCCGGTCCGGCAGGAGCCGGCCGAGGTCGCGCAGACGGCGCCCGTCGCCGCCGAGGACCCGGTGGTCGAGGCCCCGGCCGCCACCGAGGCCCCGGTCGTCGACGACGCCGCCCCCAAGGGCCGTACGCGCCGTCGGGCGACCCGCAAGGTGTCCGCGCCCGCCGGTTCGCCCACGGCGGCCGAGGAGACCGTGGTGACGGTCACCGAGCCGGTCGCCGCGCCCGTCGAGCCCGTGGAGCAGGCCGCCCCCGCTGAGGAGCAGCCCGTCGCCGAGAGCGCCGCCCCGGCCCGTCCGAGGCGTCGTGCGGTCCGTAAGGCCACCGCGCCCACCTCGTCCGCCGAGACCGCCGTCACGGTCGTCCCGTCGGCCCAGCCGGACGCCCCGGCGCAGGCCGTCGAGGCGCCGGTCGAGGCCCCCGCGGAGCCGTCCGGCCAGGACGGCGAGGACAGCGGAGACGGTGTGGCGCCGGCCAAGAAGACGGCCCGCAAGGCGGCCAAGAAGGCGCCCGCGAAGAAGGCCGCCGCGAAGAAGACGACGACGGCGGCCAAGAAGACGGCCGCCAAGAAGACCACGGCCAAGAAGGCGACGAAGACCGCCAAGACGGCCGCGAAGTCGACGTCCAAGAAGACCGCGGCGGCGGAGCAGCAGACGCCGTCGACCGTCACGGCCTCCACCGACGAGGACTGACGAGGGCGGACAGCAGGGGAGGCGCGAGCCTCCGTAC
>NZ_JBHWZP010000304.1:0-10811 GCF_042728395.1 Streptomyces sp. NPDC060205 | reverse complement strand
GCTGGGCATAGACATTGAACAAGTAGGCGGTGGCGAAGCCGACGAACACGATGAACCCGCACAGCGCGTCTGTGTCGGCGGGGTTGAAAGGCCGGGGCGCAGCCCCGCTTTTCAGGGGCGCGGGGAACGGCGCGGCCCACCCCCACCGGCCGACAGATGAAGGCCGACGAGCCAGCCCCCCGTCTGTCGCCCTGAAGGGGCGCGGGGAACGGCGCGATCAGCCCCCACCGGCCGCCGGCCGAAACCCAAGGAGCCACCCCCACCCCCTGCCCTTCGCCTCCAAGGGGCGCGGGGAACGGCGCAAACGCCCCCGGCCCGTCCGCGGGCACGCGCAAGCTACCGGCATACTCAGGACGCGCCCGCACACCCGCGGACGCGAAACGCAGGAGGTAGGCGATGGTGTCGACACCGGGGGCAGAGCGGGCAGAGCCCCGGAAGGTCACGATCAACGACGTCGCCAGGTCCGCCGGAGTGTCCCGGCAGACCGTGTCACGCGCGCTCAACGACAAGGACGAGATCGACGGCGACACCAAACAGCGCGTCCTGGACGCCGCCCGCGCCCTCGGCTACCGCCCGAGCCGGTTCGCCCGCGGCCTGGTCCGTCAGGACACCATGACCATCGGCCTGGTCATCCCCGATCTGCTCAACCCGTTCTTCACCGAGGTCGCCTCCGCCGCCCTGGAGGCCGCCCGCACCCGCGGCTGGCATGTCGTCGTGTACGACACCGCCGACCGCGCGGAGGAGGAGCGCGGCACGCTCCAGGTGATCAGTTCGCAGGTCGACGCGGTGATCGGCTACTTCAGCTGCCCCGACAGCGAGCTGGAGGCGTTCACCCGCGGCATGCCGGTGGTGCTCATCGGCCGCGAGGGCCGGTCCACCCGCTTCAGCTCGATCCGGGTGGACGGCCAGGAGGGCGTCCACGCGGCCGTCGCGCACCTGGTCGCGAAGGGGCACACCAGGATCGGCATGCTCGACCACCACACCCGGGCCGAGCCCAGCATCCGGCACAGCTGGTTCACTGCCGCCGCCGCGGCGCACGGGATCGACCCGGGCGCGGTGGTCGGCGCGGACCAGACGGCCGACGGCGGGGGCGCGGCGCTCAAGGAGCTGCTCTCCGCGCACCCCGGCCTCACCGCGGTCTTCACGTTCAACGACATCATCGCGATCGGCGCCCTGCGGGAAGCCCGCAGGGCGGGCAGGAGCGTCCCGGAGGACCTGGCCGTCGTCGGCTTCGACGGGCTGCAGCTCGGCGCGCTCGTCGAACCGCCGCTCACGAGCGTCGCGCTGGACACCCGACGGCTCGGCGCGCTCGCCATCGAGGAGGTCGCCCGGCTGCTGTCGGAGCCGCCTCCGCTCGCGGTCACGGACCTGGTCGTACACGCCGAGCTGCGGCTCAGCGGATCCGCGTAGCAGCGCGTCCTGCGGGCCCTTCCACGGTCCGTTTAACACGCCGGTAACGGACGAGACCCGAATGTCTTGACATTGAACCGCGCCGAAGCGCAGACTTCCGAGCACTTCGCATTGCACTCCGCGACATTTCTCCGAGCTTCTCCGTGAGCGCTCCCGTGAGCGTTCACGGGAGCGCTCACAAGCACCTGAACAGCGTTGCGTCCCGTCCCTTCCACCCAGAGGGCAGTCCGCCCGAGGGATCAGCATCGAGCCGCCTAGCACCGTCGCTAGCCGTTGTCTGGAACGGAAAATATGAGCAGCACAGTCACGCGCATCCGCCTCACCGTCGTCGCCGCGGCCGCCGGTGTCCTCGTACTCGCCGGATGCTCGTCGTCCGACTCGTCGGGCAGTTCCTCCGCGGCGTCCTGCGAGCCCGCGAAGGGCAAGGTGACACTCCAGTACTGGAACACGGTTCCGGGCATGGACGACGTCGTCGCCCTGTGGAACAAGAAGAACCCGGACATCCACGTCGAGACGAAGAACATCTCGAACGACCAGTACGGCACCCTCGGCAACGCCCTCAAGGCGGACAAGGCGCCGGACCTCGCCCAGGTCGGCTACGACCAACTGCCCAACCTGCGCACGCAGAACGCGTTCGTGGACGCCTCCGACTGCTCGGCCGCCGCGAAGGCCAAGTCGAAGTTCGTGCCGTGGACCTGGTCGCAGACCAGTTTCGGTGACACCGGCGTGTTCGCCCTCCCGCAGGACACCGGCCCGATGGCGCTCTACGTGCGCAGTGACATCTTCGAGAAGCACGACGTCGCCGTGCCCAAGACCTGGGACGAGTACGCGGCCGCAGCCCAGAAGCTGCACAGGGCGGATCCCGGCCTCGACATCACGTTCTTCGACCCGAACAACGCCGAGTGGTTCAACGGGCTCATCTGGCAGAACCAGGCCACGATGTACGGCTACTCCGGCGACAAGTGGCATGTGACCGTCGAGTCGGAGCAGAGCAGGCAGGTCGCCGAGTACTGGCAGAAGCTGATCTCCGACAAGCTCGTGCGCACCGACCTCGCCAACGGGTCCACGCAGATGTACGCCGCGTACCAGAAGGACCAGATCGCCAGTTACGTCGGCGCGGCCTGGGGCTACAGCATGTTCCGCGACAACCTGCCCAAACAGGCCGGCAAGTGGAGCATCGTCCCGATGCCGACGTGGGGCGCGAACGGCGCCTCCGGTGACTGGGGCGGCTCGACCGTCGCCTTCATGAAGGGCGGCAAGCACCTGTACGAGTCGGTCAAGTTCAACACCTGGCTGAACACCGACCCCGAGGCGCTCGCGCTGGAGAACAAGCTGGGCGGTCTCTACCCGGCCGCCAACGCCGGACTGCAACTGCCCGCGCTGTCCAAGGGCGTGCCCTACTACAACAACGAGAAGATCTTCGATGTCTTCGCGGACTCGTCCAAGAAGATCGACACCAGTTTCACCTGGGGCCCCACCCAGAAGACGGTGAACCTCGCGCTCCAGGACGCGATGGCGAAGGCCGCCGCCGGCGACGGCACCCTGAGCGACGCGCTGTCGGCCGCCCAGAGCGCCGCGGTGAAGTCGATGAAGGACCAGGCGATCCCGGTCACGGCAGGCAAGTGAGCACGACATGACCGACCTCGCTACCCGCACTCCGCGCGTGGTGACACCACCGAGGGGCCGCGGCCGTCTTCCCGACGGCGGCGGCCCCCGGGCCGGCACCATCACCGCGTTCCTGGCCCCCTTCTTCCTCCCGTTCGTGCTGTTCTACCTGGTACCGGTCGGCTACGCGCTCTGGCAGAGCTTCCGTGCCGTGCACCGCACCGGCGGCCAGTACGGCAGCTCGTACACGAGCTTCGGCGGCTTCGAGCAGTACCAGAAGGTGTTCGAGAACACCGAGTTCTGGTCCAGCATCGGGCGGATCGGAATGTTCGGCATCGTGCAGGTGCCGGTGATGCTGTTCGTCGGCCTGGTCATGGCGCTGCTCCTGGACACTCCCCTGCTGAGGCTCAAGTCGGTCTTCCGCATGACCGCGTTCATGCCGTACGCCGTGCCGGGTGTCATCGCCGCGATCATGTGGTCGTATCTCTACTCACCGCAGCTCAGCCCCGTCGTGGACCTGCTGAACGGCATCGGTCTCGATCCCGACTTCCTCGGTCCGGGGGCCGTTCTCTGGTCGGCGGCGAACATCTCCACCTGGCTGTGGACCGGCTACAACATGCTCATCATGTACTCGGCCCTGCAGTCGATCCCGCAGGAGCTGTACGAGGCCGCCAAGCTGGACGGCGCGAGCAACTGGGCCGTCGCGTGGCGGATCAAGGTGCCGATCATCGCCCCGTCGATCGTCCTGACCACGGTGTTCTCGATCATCGGCACCCTGCAGCTCTACGCGGAGCCGGCCGTGCTGCGGCAGATCTCCTCCAACATCTCCAGCACGTTCACGCCGAACATGCTCGCCTACGCGGTGGCGTCCGGGAACAACTACCAGCAGGCCGCGGCGATCTCGGTGGTCATCGCCGTCATCACGTTCGTCCTGAGCTTCGGATTCATGCGCCTGACGTCGAAGAGGGCCGGCCTGTGAGCAACGCACGTGTGAACCGCGAGAGCCGCGTCGGCCGCACGGCGGCCATGGCCCTGATGCTCCTGCTGGCCATCTACTTCCTGCTGCCGATCTACTTCCTGATCGTCGCGGCCACCAAGCCGCAGGGCGACCTCGCCACCACCAACGGACTGGCGTTCTCGCACTTCAACCTGTTCGACAACCTGCGCGTCCTGTTCACCCGCAGCGACGGGATCTTCGGGCGGTGGGCCGTCAACACCGTGATCTACGCGGTGCTGGGCGCCGCCGTGGGCACCCTGATCTCCGCCCTGTGCGGGTACGCGCTCGCCAAGTTCCGGTTCCGCGGGCGGGAGTTCCTCTTCTCCGTCATCCTCGGCGGTGTCCTCGTCCCCACCACCGCGCTGGCGCTCCCGCTGTTCCTGCTGTTCTCGGCGACCGGGATCGTCAACACCTACCTCGCGGTGTTCCTGCCCAGCATCGTCAGCCCGTTCGGCGTCTACCTGGCGCGCATCTTCGCCAACGCGGCCGTCCCGCAGGAGCTGATCGAGTCGGCACGGCTGGACGGGGCGGGCGAGTTCCGCACGTTCTTCTCGGTGTCGTTCAAGCTGATGACACCGGCGCTGGTGACCATCTTCCTGTTCCAGTTCGTCGCCATCTGGAACAACTTCTTCCTGCCGATGGTCATGCTGCAGAAGGAGTCCCTGTTCCCGATCACCCTCGGCCTGTACCAGTGGAACGGCCAGACCGCCCGGGCCCCGCTCCTCCAGCAGTCCGTCATCACCGGCTCGCTGGTGTCGATCGTGCCGGTGATCATCGTGTTCATCCTCCTGCAGCGGTTCTGGCGCACCGGTCTCGCCGCCGGTTCACTGAAATGACCGCCCGCTCGAACAGAAGGTTTCTGCCGCCATGAGCAACTCCGCCGTCTTCGTGCCCCATTTCCACTGGGACCGGGAGTGGTACGAGCCGTTCCAGGTGTTCCGGCACCGACTGGTCACCGCCCTCGACACCGTGCTGGAGACGGCCGAGTCGGACCCCGACTTCCGGTTCACCGTCGACGGCCAGATGGCCGCCGTCGAGGACTATCTGGAGATGCGGCCGGAGAACCGCGACCGGCTCGCGGCCCTGGTCGGCGAAGGCCGGATCGCCGTCGGGCCGTGGCTCATCCTGCTCGACGAATTCCTCTGCTCAGGCGAGACCATCGTCCGCAATCTGCAGATGGGCTGGTCCGCCGCGGCGGACCTCGGCGGCGCGATGCCGATCGGCTATCTGCCGGACATGTTCGGCCATGTCGCGCAGATGCCGCAGATCCTCGCGCGCGCCGGGATCGAGCACGCGGCACTGTGGCGCGGGGTGCCCGGTTCCGTCGACGGCCACGCCTTCCGCTGGCGCGCACCCGACGGCTCCGAGGTGCGCACCGAGTTCCTCTTCGACGGCTACGACAACGGCCTCGACGTACTGCTGGTGCCCGACCGGATCGGCCGCGCGCTCGGCGACTACGCGGAGATGACGGCCGACCGGTGGGGCACGGACCCGGTCCTGGCGATGGCCGGCACCGACCACAACGCGCCCGACCCGCACCTCGCGGCCTGGTTGCGGCAGGCGTCCGGCGAGGGACGCGCCATCGCCATGGCGACCCTCGCCGAATACCTCCGCGAGCATGTGCGCGACGAGGTGCCGGCCGTCGTCACGGGCGAACTGCGCAGCCACGTACGCGGCAACATCCTCCCGGGCGTGCTCTCCGTACGGCTCGGCCTCAAGCAGCGGATGGCCCTCGCCGAGCGCACGATCGACCACGCCGAGCGCATGAACGCCCTGTGGTCGAGGCGCGACGACGCGCCGTTCCTCGCCCTCGCCTGGCACAAGATCATCGAGTCGACCGCGCACGACTCGGTGGTCGGCTCCGGCACCGACGAGACCTGCGACCAGGTCGCCGCCCGGCTCGCGGAGGCCGCGCAGACCGCGCGCGCCGTCCGGGACGCCGCGCTGGCCGAGCCCGCCGCCCTCGTCCCGGGCGACGGTCATCTGATCGCCAACCCGCTGCCGTTCGACCGCACGGCGCTGGTCGAGGTGGATGTCGTCGCCCCGCCCGCCGGTACGCGGCTGGTCGCGACCACCGCCGACGGCTCGGCGCACCCCGTGCAACTGGTCTCCGAGGCACCGACGGTCCTCAGCGACGAGCGCATGGACGCCTCGCAGCTCGAACGCGTACTGCGGCGTATCCACCGCCGTGAACTGTTCGGCCGGCTCATCGACCACTACGACCTCAGCCCCGGTTCGCTCGTCTTCCACCTCGCCGAGGTTCCTGCCGGGGGGCCGTTCGACCTGCTGATCCTGCGCAAGGAGGTCGCCGCCGCCGCTGCCGCGCATCCGGGTGAGTGGCGGGTGCTGACGCTGGAGGAGCCCCGGGCCACCGCGCTCGTCCCCGTCGAGGTCCCCGCCTCCGGACTGACCGCGTTCCGCGTGGAGCCGCGGGAGGACACCGCCGGCGTATCGGCGTCGTACGCGCCCCCGCAGACCCCGTACGCCACGGCGACGGATCGCACGCTCTCCAACGGCCTGGTCGCGGTCACTGTCGCCGCGGACGGCACGCTGGACATCGTCGGCGCCGACGGGACCGTGCTGCGCGGTGTCGGTCGTCTCGTCGACGGCGGTGACCGCGGTGACAGCTACAACTACGCACCCCCGGCGCACGACGTCCTCGTCCAGGACCCGGCGGAGATCACCGTCGACGTCCTCGAAGACGGCCCGCTGCGGTCACGGCTGCGGGTCACCCGCGTCTACGCCTGGCCCGTCGCCCTCTCCGGAGACCGCGACCTGCGCGACGGACGGACCGTGCCGACTCCGGTGGAGACACTGGTGGAGGTACGGGCCGGTGAACCGTTCGTGCGGGTCTCCACCTCGTTCCTCAACCAGTCGGCGGACCACCGGCTGCGCTTCCACGTGCCGCTGCCCGAGCCGGTGAGCACGTCCTCGTCCGCCGGGCAGTTCGCCGTCACCGAGCGCGGACTCACCGCCGAGGGCGGCTGGGGCGAGTACCCGCTGCCGACCTTCCCGGCCGGCACGTTCGTGTCGGCGGGTCCGGCCACGGTCCTGCTCGACCACTCCAGCGAGTACGAACTCGCCGGCGACGGCTGCGAACTGGCCATCACGCTGCTGCGGGCGATCGGCTCGATCAGCGTCAACATCCATCCGCTGCGCGACGAGCCCGCGGCGAGCGAGATTCCCGTGCCGGGTGCGCAGGATCTCGGCATGCGTGTCGAGAACCGCTTCGCCGTGGTCCCGTCCGCCACCGGCTGGCGCGGGGCGGACGCGGTGGCGCTCGCCGAGGAGTTCCGGAGTGATGTGCTCGTCACCCGTGGGACCGGGGCCGCCGGGGGCCAACTGCCGCCGGACAGAAGCGGGGTGCGCGTCGACGGGCAAGACGTCCTGGTGTCGGGCCTCCGCCGCGTCACCGACGACGAGTCCGGGAACGGCACCGAGGTGCGGCTGACCGCGATGCGCGACAGCGCGTCCACCGTCCGGGTGACGGGTCCGTTCACCGAGGCGACCACCGTGGATCTGCTCGGCCGCCCCCTCTCCCGTACCGAGGCCGCCGGCGAACTCGAACTCGCCCTCGGGGCGTGGGAGATCCGCACGGTCGTCCTCCGGTAGGACCCGTCCCCCTGAGGACCGCCGTCGCTCCTCGAAGCTCCGTCGTACGTGACCCACAGGTCGTACGTGAACCACAGGTCGTACATGGCCCACAGGTCGTACGTGACCCACAGAAAGAGTTGTGACCTCTTGTCCACCGAGCTCTCCCCCCATGTTTCGGACCTCGCACCAGGGCGTGGCGCACTGCGCCCGGCGCGCTCGTGGCTGCGCTCCGACGCGCCCTCGCTCTCGCTGAACGGGCCCTGGCGCTTCCGGCTGTCGCCGGCGGCGTCCGGACCGGAGGACTTCGCGGCCGGCGGCTTCGACGACCATAACTGGGACAGCATCCCCGTGCCCTCCCACTGGGTGCTGGAGGGCGACGGGGCCCACGGCCGGCCGATCTACACGAACATCCGGTTCCCCTTCCCGATCGACCCGCCCCACGTCCCGGACGAGAACCCGACCGGTGACTACCGGCGGCACTTCGAGGTTCCCGCCGACTGGTCGGACGCCGAGCGCGTGGTGCTGCGCTTCGACGGCGTCGAGTCGCTGTTCCGGGTGTGGGTCAACGGCACCGAGGTCGGCAGCGCGAGCGGCAGCCGCCTGGCCCACGAGTTCGACGTCACCTCCGCGGTGCGCACGGGCGACAACGTCGTGGCCGTACGGGTGCATCAGTGGTCGGCGGCCAGTTACGTCGAGGACCAGGACCAGTGGTGGCTGCCGGGCATCTTCCGCGATGTCACGCTCACCGCCCGGCCGGTCGGAGGCATCGAGGACGTCTGGCTGCGGACCGGCTTCGAGCAGGGTTCCGAGCGGCGTGACGAGCGCGGCGCGGGGCTGGTCGAGGCGGAGATCACCGCCGATCCCGCCGCGTTCCCGGTCACCCTGCGCATCCCCGAACTCGGCGTCGAACGTGTCTGGGCCACGCCGGGCGACGTGACGCCGTTCCGCGTCCCGGGCGTGGAGCCCTGGTCGGCCGAGGTGCCCCGCCTGTACGACGCCACCGTGTCCACGGCCGCGGAGAGCATCGCGCTGCGGGTGGGTTTCCGCACGGTCGAGATACGCGGCGACCAGTTCCTGGTCAACGGCAGCCGTGTCGTCTTCCACGGGGTGAACCGGCACGAGGCTCATCCCGAGCGCGGCCGTGTCTTCGACGAGGAACACGCCCGCGAGGACCTGGCCCGCATGAAGCGGTTCAACGTCAACGCGATCCGCACCAGCCACTACCCGCCGCATCCCCGGCTGCTCGACCTGGCCGACGAACTCGGCTTCTGGGTGGTCCTGGAATGCGACCTGGAGACGCACGGCTTCGAGAAGCTCGACTGGGTGGGCAACCCGAGCGACGATCCGGCGTGGCGCGAGGCCTACCTGGACCGCATCCGACGCACCGTCGAACGGGACAAGAACCACCCGAGCATCGTGATCTGGTCACTCGGCAACGAGGCGGGCACGGGCGGCAACCTGGCCGCCATGTCGTCGTGGGTCCACGCCCGCGACCCGGAGCGGCCGGTGCATTACGAGGGCGACTACACCGGCGAGTACACGGACCTCTATTCGCGCATGTACGCGTCGGTGCCGGAGACCGAGCAGATCGGCAGCGACGACGCGCGCTCCACCCTGCTGAACTGCACGCCCGCGCAGAGTGCACGGCAGCGTAAGAAGCCGTTCCTGCTGTGCGAGTACGCGCACGCGATGGGCAACGGGCCGGGCGCGTTCGACCAGTACGAGGCACTCGTACGGCGGTATCCGCGGCTGCACGGCGGCTTCGTGTGGGAGTGGCGCGACCACGGCATCCTCACCACGGCCCCGGACGGGACGGCGTACCACGCGTACGGCGGTGACTTCGGTGAGGTCGTGCACGACGGCAACTTCGTGATGGACGGCATGCTGTTGAGCAACGACGTCCCCACGCCGAGCCTTTATGAGTTCAAGGCGGTCGTTCAGCCGGTCGAGTTCACCTTCGAGAGCGACGGCGAAGGTGCCGACGGCGGCGGCCACGGTCAGGTCGTGGTCACCAACCTGCGGCACACCGCCGACACGTCCGACCTGCGCTTCCGCTGGCGTGTCGAGCACGACGGCGCCCCTGTGGCCTCCGGCGAGTTGCACGTCCCCGCCGTCGCCGCGGGCGGGTCGGAGCGCGTGTCGCTGCCTGAGGTCGCCGTCGCCCACGACGCCGAGACGTGGCTGACGATCGACGCGGTCCTGGCGGCACCGACCGCCTGGGCGCCCGCGGACCACGTGCTCGCGACGGCCCAACTGGACCGCTCGGCACCTCGTCGCGTACCCGCCGTCCGGTCGCGGACCGCTTGGCTGCCGGGCGACGGAGACCTTTCGCTCGGCATCGCCGAGTTCACCGCTGGCTCTCTGACGCGTCTTGCCGGGCGTGCGGTGAGCGGGCCGCGGCTGGAGCTCTTCCGCGCGCCGACCGACAACGACGAGAGCCCGTCCGACGGGGTCGAGGAGAGCGACGCCAGTATCGCCGGGGTGTCCAACGCGGAACTGTGGCGTGCTGACGGTCTCGACCGGCTGACGACACGGCGTGTCTGCGTGGAGCACACCGCGGACGCCCTGCGCACCGTCGACAAGGTCTCCTCGGCGAACTCCGCGGCCTGGGTGATGGTGGAGTCCGTGTGGTCGGTCGAGGACGGTGCACTGGAACTGCGCGTGGAGATCGAGCCCTCGCGCGGCTGGCGGACCGTGTGGCCGCGGATCGGGATCCGCTTCGAGCTGCCCGACGGCACGGCCGCCGTCGACGGGGCGGACTGGTTCGGTCTGGGACCGTTGGAGTCGTATCCCGACAGCCTCCGCGCGGCCCGCACCGGCCGGTTCTCCGCCACGATCGGCGACCTCTCGGTCGAGTACGCGCGCCCGCAGGAGACCGGGCACCGTTCCGAGCTGCGCCGGCTCACGCTGGCGAGCGGCGACCGCGAGGTGCTGCGTGTCGAGGCTCTTCCCGACACGCGCGGGCGTCGCCCCGGCTTCACGCTCAGCCGCCACGCCCCGCAGGAGATCGCCCTCGCACGCCACCCCTTCGAGCTCGGCGACTCGACGACGAGTCACCTGATCATCGACGCGGCCCAGCACGGGCTCGGCTCGCGTTCGTGCGGCCCGGACGTGTGGCCTCAGTTCGCACTGCGCCCCGAAGCACGCACGATCAGGTTGCGTCTGTCGGCGACCGAGTGAGATTCCGCCCCCGGCCCACCGTCAC
>NZ_JBHWZP010000303.1:0-10995 GCF_042728395.1 Streptomyces sp. NPDC060205 | reverse complement strand
GGCGGGGGACGCCGGACCCCCGCCCGCCGTCTTGACCTCTCCACCTCCACCCTCCGGCACCGGCTTTTCCGCGTTGCGTTCGCGCTGAGTTCGCGATGAGTTCGCGTTTGAGAGGGAGGCTGCCCATGTCCGCCGAACCGTCTGTTTCCCCTTCTCGGGTCGGAGTGTGGCTGATCGGAGCGCGAGGCTCCGTCGCCACGACCGCTGTCGCGGGCTGCGCGGCCGTCACGGCCGGGCTCCATCCACCGACCGGCATGGTCACCGAGACCGGCGCCTTCCACGAGGCCGGCCTGCCCTCCCTGCCCTCACTCGTCTTCGGCGGCCACGACGTCGTCGACTGCCCGCTGCCGAAACGGGCCGAGTCCCTGGCCGCGGGCGGTGTCCTGCCCCATGACCTCCCGTCCGCCGTCGCCGCCGAACTGGCCGCCGCCGACCGGGAGATCAGGATCGGCGGCCCGCTCCCCGGCGACACCCGGACCGAGGACGAACTGATCGAGGCCCTCGCCCAGGACATCCGCGACTTCGCCCACCGGGGCGGACTCGCCAGAACCGTCGTGGTGAACGTGTCCTCCACGGAACCCGTCCCCGAGGGCGACACCCTCCCCGCCAGCTCCCTGTACGCCGCCGCCGCACTGCGGGCCGGCTGCCCGTACGTCAACTTCACCCCGTCCACGGGCCTGCACCACCCCCGCCTCGCAGCGGCGGCGGCCTCGTCCGGGCTGCCGTACGCGGGCCGCGACGGCAAGACGGGCCAGACCCTGCTGCGATCCGTCCTCGGCCCGATGTTCGCGCAGCGCGCGCTGGCCGTCCGCGCCTGGTCCGGTACGAACCTGCTGGGCGGCGGTGACGGCGCGGCCCTCGCCGACCCGGCCGCCGCCGCGGCCAAGAACGCCGGCAAGGAACGCGTCCTCGCCGACACCCTCGGCACGGTCCCCGAGGGCGAGACCCACATCGACGACGTGCCCTCCCTCGGCGACTGGAAGACCGCCTGGGACCACATCGCCTTCGACGGCTTCCTCGGCACCCGGATGGTCCTCCAGACGACCTGGCAGGGCTGCGACTCCTCCCTCGCCGCCCCGCTGATCCTGGACCTGGCCCGCCTGGTCTCCCGCGCCCACGAACTGGGCGTCTCGGGCCCGCTCGCCGAACTCGGCTTCTACTTCAAGGACCCGGTGGGGGAGGGCCCCGCGCCCCTGGGCGAGCAGTACGCCCACCTGATCGGCTTCGCCGGACGCCTGCGCGACCTCGCGCGACCGCCCGGGCCGGGCGCTCCCGTGCCCCCGGACGGCACGGCCCCGCAGGAAGCAGCGGGTGGGGCCCGATGACCGGCCTGCGCGGGCTGATACGCCCCGGACGGGGTGCGGCACCCGGGGCGAGCGGTGCGCCCGGCCCGCGGGGAGCTTTCGGCGCACGCGGCGCGTTCGGCGCACGTGGCGTGTCCGGGTGGCGGGAACGGCTCGGATGGCCCGCCGGGCAGGGAGCACCGAACCGCTCCGGCAGCGGCACCGGCACCGGTACCGGCACACCACGGAAGCTCGCGGCCGTCGCCGTCGCCGTCGCCGTCGCGGGGGCACCGCGACAGACTGCCGCCGAGCCGACCGGGACCCCGACCGCGGCGTCGCTTCCTGAGCCGGGTCGGCGGGACGCGGGGCGTGGGCGGTCGCCGGAACCGGAACCGGGGCAGCGGACGGGGCCGAGGCCGCGCGCGGCGGGCGCGGGACTGCGTGCCTGGGTGGAACTCCTGCGCCTGCCCGCCCTGTTCACCGTCCCCGGCGACGCGCTCGCGGGCGCCGCCGCCGCAGGGGTCCGCCCGAACCCCCGAACCCTGCTCGCCATCGGTTCCTCCCTGTGTCTGTACGAGGCCGGTATGGCCCTCAACGACTGGGCCGACCGCGCCGAGGACGCCGTCGACCGCCCGCACCGCCCGCTGCCCTCCGGCCGGGTGAAGCCGGCCGCCGCCCTCGCGGCAGCGGGGGGCCTGACCCTGGCGGGCCTGGCCCTCGCGTCCCGCGCGGGCCGCCGGCCGCTCGCGGTCGCCGGCGCCCTGGCGGCCACGGTCTGGTCGTACGACCTGGTCCTCAAGCGCACGCCCGCGGGCCCTGTGGCGATGGCCGCGGCCCGGGGCCTGGACCTCCTCCTCGGCGGGGTGGCCTCGGGCGGTGACACCCGCAAGGCGGTGCCGTCCGCCCTGACCCTGGCCACCCACACCCTGGCCGTCACCACGGTCTCCCGCCACGAGACCCAGGGCGGCTCCCCTTGGGCGCCGCTCACCGCGCTGGCCACGACGACAGCCCTGACCTGGTCCCTGTCACGCGAGGACCTGACCCGCAGCGACCGGACGGGCGACGACCGGACGGCCGGCGCCCTGAGGCGCGACGACCCGACGAGCGCCACCCGTGCGAGCGGCCGGCCACCGCAGCACGCCCCGACCGCTCCCGGCCTCAGGTACCCCCCTCCCCGGTCCAGGGGAGTCACCGTGAACATCGCCTCCTTGAGCGGAGCACTCACCACCCTCTACGCCGTGACCTCCGCCCGCCCCCTCCTCCATGCCGCCCTCAACCCGTCACCCCCACTGACGCAGAGAGCCGTCGGCGGCGGAATCCGCGCCATGATCCCGCTCCAGGCGGCCCTCGCCGCCCGCTCCGGAGCCCCCGTCACGGCCCTGCTGACGGCAGCCCTCGCCCCGGCCGCCCGCAGGTTCAGCCGAAAGGTGAGCGTGACATGACCTCTTCGCCGAACCCTCTGCCGAGCCCGCACCCCGCCGCCCGGCCGACGCCCCACCCCCTCCGCTTCTCCTACGGCACCAACGGTCTGACCGATCTGCGCCTGGACGACGCCCTCTCTCTCCTCGCCGACCTCGGCTACGACGGTGTGGGACTGACCCTCGACCACATGCACCTCGACCCGTTCGCTCCCGGCCTCGCCGCCCGCACCCGGGAGATCGCCCGCAGACTGGAAGAACTCGGCCTGGGCGTCACCCTGGAGACCGGCGCCCGCTATGTGCTCGACCCCAGGCGCAAGCACGGCCCGTCCCTCCTCGACCCGGACCCCGACCAGCGGGCCCGGCGCGTCGACCTCCTCGTCCGTGCCGTCCGCATCGCGGGCGACCTCGGCGCCCACGCGGTGCACTGCTTCAGCGGCGTCCTCCCCAAGGAGGAGTCCGGAGCGGTCGCCGAGGACACCGCCTGGAAGCGTCTGGCCGAAGCGCTCACCCCCGTGCTCGACGTGGCCGCCGACGCCGGAATCCCTCTGGCCGTCGAACCGGAACCCGGTCACCTCCTCGCCACACTCGACGACTTCCACCGGCTGCGCACCACACTCGGCAGCCCGGACGCCCTCGGACTCACCCTCGACATCGGCCACTGCCAGTGCCTCGAACCGCAGTCACCCGCCGACTGCGTACGCTCCGCCGCGCCCTGGCTGAAGCACGTCCAGATCGAGGACATGCGCCGCGGCGTCCACGAACACCTCCCCTTCGGCGACGGCGAGATCGACTTCCCGCCCGTACTCGAAGCCCTCGCCGCCGTGGGCTACCGGGGCCTGGTCTCCGTCGAACTGCCCCGCCACTCCCACGCCGGCCCTCATTTCGCCCAGCAGTCCCTCCCGTTCCTCCAGCACGCGGCCTCGGCCTCCGTCCCCCGGGGCAACCCCGGCCAACCCCGGCCGGCCGCCGAAGGCGTTCTCGAAGGGAGAACCTCGTGAACGACCTCCACGACGCCCCCGGCGCCACCCTCCCGCCAAAGACCCCGCCCGCCCTGACCACCCTGCACGCCCGCCTGAACTCCCTCCTCGACGGCGCCGCCCGGGCCTGGCTCGACCAGGCCCTCGACGAGGCGGCGGCCCACCCGGGCACCCGCGGACCCATCTCCGTGTGGGAGCTGCGCATCGCCGAGGCGGGCCGACGCTGCGGACCCGACTACGCGGAGGCGGCCCGCGTACTCCTCCTGTACGCGGCCCGGGCCGACGCCCCCACCCTCGCCCGCGTCTACCGCCAGGGCACCGCCGACGAACGCCGAGCCGTCCTGGAGGCCCTGCCGCACCTCGTGACCGGACCCGAGGCCCTGCCGGTCGTCGAGGACGCCCTGCGCACCAACGACACGCGGCTGGTGGCCGCGGCCGTCGGCCCGTACGCCGCCCGGCACCTGGACGCCCACAGCTGGCGGCACGCCGTCCTGAAGTGCCTGTTCACCGGTGTGCCCGTGGACGCCGTGGCCGGTCTTCGCGACCGGGCCCGCGGCGACGCCGAACTCGCCCGCATGCTCGGCGACTACGCCGCCGAACGCACCGCCGCCGACCGTCCCGTCCCCCACGACCTGCTCCGCGTCCTGGCCCTCACCGGGCACCCGGCCACCCCCACCGGAACCGACGTACCGGACGATCCGACCGCCCCCGACGGTACGGACGGCACGGACGGCACGGACGGTACGCGCGGTCCCGACGGCAAGGAGTCCTGATGCGCATCTTCGACCCCCACATCCACATGACGTCACGGACCACCGACGACTACGAGGCCATGTACGAAGCCGGCGTCCGTGCCGTCGTCGAACCCGCCTTCTGGCTCGGGCAGCCACGCACCTCACCCGCCTCCTTCTTCGACTACTTCGACGCCCTCCTCGGCTGGGAGCCCTTCCGGGCGGCCCAGTACGGCATCGCCCACCACTGCACCATCGCCCTGAACCCCAAGGAGGCCAACGACCCGCGCTGTGTGCCCGTCCTCGACGAACTGCCCCGCTATCTCGTCAAGGACCACGTGGTGGCCGTCGGCGAGATCGGCTACGACTCGATGACGCCCGCCGAGGACACCGCGCTGGCCGCTCAGCTCCAGCTCGCCGCCGAGTACGCGCTGCCCGCGCTGGTCCACACGCCCCACCGCGACAAGCTCGCGGGTCTGCGCCGCACCCTCGACGTGGTCCGGGAGTCCGCACTGCCCTTGGACCACGTCCTGATCGACCACCTGAACGAGACGACGGTCAAGGAGGCCAAGGACGGCGGCTGCTGGCTCGGTTTCTCCGTCTATCCGGACACCAAGATGGACGAGGAACGGATGGTCGCGGTCCTTCAGGAGTACGGACCGGAGAAGGTGCTGGTCAACTCCGCGGCCGACTGGGGCAAGAGCGATCCGCTGAAGACCCGCAAGGTCGCCGACGCCCTGCTGAAGGCCGGGTTCACCGAGGACGACGTCGACCAGGTGCTGTGGCGCAACCCCGTGGCCTTCTACGGCCTCAGCGGGCGCCTCGACCTCGACCTCGCCGACACGGACGCCACCCACGAGGGCAACTCCATCCTCCGAGGGGTCCCGAAATCCGCCCCGGAGACCGCGACCGAGCCCGGGACCGCGACCGCGACCACGGAGGCGTGACCGATGCGCTTCCGCCACCCCGACGGCTCCACCGTCCACCTCGCCTACTGCACCAACGTCCACCCCGCGGAAACCCTCGCCGGGGTCCGCGCCCAGCTCCGCGACCACTGCGAACCCGTGCGCAGGCGGCTCGGCCGCGACCGGCTCGGCATCGGCCTGTGGCTCGCCAAGGACGCCGCCCGCGCCCTCGTCACCGACCCGTCCGCCCTGCGCTCCCTGCGCACGGAACTCGACAGCCGGGGCCTCGAAGTCGTCACCCTCAACGGCTTCCCCTATGAGGGATTCGGGGCCGAGGAGGTCAAGTACCGCGTCTACAAGCCGGACTGGGCCGACCCCGAACGCCTCGACCACACGACGGCTCTCGCCCGCCTGCTCGCCGGACTCCTCCCCGACGACGTCACCGAGGGCACCATCTCCACCCTGCCGCTCGCCTGGCGCACCGCCTACGACGACGACCGTGCCGCCCTGGCCCACACGGCCCTGCGCACACTCGCCGAGCGCCTCGACGCGCTGGAGGAACTGACCGGCCGCTCCATCCGCATCGGCCTCGAACCGGAACCCGGCTGCACCGTCGAGACCACGGCCGACGCCATCGCCCCGCTCGCCGCCATCGGCCGCGACCGCATCGGCATCTGCGTCGACACCTGCCACCTCGCCACCTCCTTCGAAGATCCGCACACCGCCCTGGACCGGCTGGCCGCCGCCGGCGTCCCCGTCGTCAAGTCCCAGCTGTCGGCCGCCCTGCACGCCGAACACCCCCACCTCCCCGAAGTCCGCGAGGCCCTCGCCGCCTTCGACGAACCCCGCTTCCTGCACCAGACCCGCACCCTCACCGCCGCCGGGCTCCGCGGCACCGACGACCTCGGCGAGGCCATCAAGGAGGACGCGCTGCCCGACGCCTCACCGTGGCGCGCCCACTTCCACGTACCGCTGCACGCGGCTCCCGCCGCGCCCCTCACCTCCACGCTGCCCGTACTCAAGGACACGCTGACCCGGCTGGTCGGCGGCCCGCAGCCGCTCACCCGTCACCTTGAGGTCGAGACCTACACCTGGCAGGCACTCCCGCCGGAACTGCGCCCCCGCGCACGGGCACAGCTCGCCGACGGCATCGCCGCCGAACTCACCCTCGCCCGAGACCTGTTGACAGACCTCGGCCTGAAGGAGCTGCCGTGAGCATCCCCGAGACCCCGGCCGAGCCCCAGGCCGAACCGGCCACCGCCGCCGGCCCTTCCTCACCCACTCCTCTCCTCGTCCTGGACGTCGTCGGCCTCACCCCCCGGCTCCTCGATCACATGCCCCACCTCAAGTCCCTGGCCCAGTCCGGCTCCGAGGCCCACCTCGGAACCGTCCTGCCCGCCGTCACCTGCGCCGCCCAGTCCACGTTCCTGACCGGCACCCACCCCTCCGAGCACGGCATCGTCGGCAACGGCTGGTACTTCCGCGACCTCGGCGACGTCCTGCTGTGGCGCCAGCACAACGGCCTGGTGTCCGGCGACAAGATCTGGGACGCCGCCCGGCGCGTCCACCCCGGCTACACGGTCGCCAACATCTGCTGGTGGTACGCCATGGGCGCCGACACCGACATCACCATCACCCCCCGTCCGGTCTACTACGCCGACGGCCGCAAGGAACCCGACTGCTACACCCGGCCCCCGGCCCTGCACGACGAACTCACCGAGAAATTCGGCACGTTCCCGCTCTTCCACTTCTGGGGCCCAGGCGCCGACCTCGTCTCCAGCCAGTGGATCATCGACGCCACCCGTCACGTCATCGCCACCCGCCGGCCGGACCTGACCCTCTGCTACCTCCCTCATCTCGACTACGACCTGCAGCGCTTCGGCCCCGACGACCCGCGCTCCCTGAAAGCGGCCGCCGACCTGGACGCGGCCATGGCCCCGCTGCTCGACGACGCCCGCGCGGAAGGCCGTACCGTCGTCGCCCTGTCCGAGTACGGCATCACCCGCGCGGACCGCCCCGTCGACATCAACCGCGCCCTGCGCCGCGCCGGACTCCTTGAGGTGCACACCCAGGACGGCATGGAGTACCTCGACCCGATGACCTCACGGGCCTTCGCCGTCGCCGACCACCAGATCGCCCATGTCTACGTGCGCCGCCCCGAGGACATGGAAGCCACCAAGGCCGCGCTCGCGGACCTGCCCGGCATCGAGCAACTCCTCGACGACGAGGGCAAGAAGACCCATCACCTCGACCACCCCCGCTCCGGCGAACTGGTCGCCGTCGCGGAGCCGGACGCCTGGTTCACGTACTACTACTGGCTCGACGACGCCCGCGCGCCCGACTTCGCGCAGCTCGTCGAGATCCATCGCAAACCCGGCTACGACCCGGTCGAACTCTTCATGGATCCGCTCGACCCGTACGTCAAGGTCAAGGCCGCGGGCGCGCTGGCCCGCAAGAAGCTCGGCATGCGCTACCGCATGGCGGTCGTGCCCCTCGATCCCTCACCTATTCGAGGCAGCCACGGCCGCCTCCCCCTGAGCGACGACGAAGGTCCGCTCATCATCTGCTCCACCCCCCGCGCTGTCGGCGACCGCGTCGCGGCCACCGATGTGAAATCCCTGCTGCTCGACCTGGCCGGCCTCGGGTGACAGCACCCGGGACCGACCGGACGGGCGAACACGAAAAGTGAAACACACGGCACCGACACCGTGCCCGGCCTGTGGACAACTCTCATGCTCCTCGCCATTTCCCCTGGCCAGAGGCTTACCGTCCCAGCCGGACGCCGATCCCGCACACGGCCGTACACGGTCGTGCACCAACCGAAAGAGAGACACCGTGACCGCGTTCAACGACGAATCCGGATCCGGCGACGCCCTGCGTCGCGCGCTCGGCGTCAACCGCCGCCGCTTCCTCAGCACCTGCACCGCCGTCGCCGCCGGGGCGGTCGCCGCCCCGGTGCTGGGAGCCTCACCCGCCCTGGCCCTGGCCCAGGACCGGGGCAGAGGCCACGGCCATGACCACGGTCACGGCCGCGGTCACGTCCTCGTCCCGCCGGGCAAGCGCGGCATTATCCTCTACACCGTCCGGGACGCCACGGCCCGCGACCCGCTCGCCTCGGACCTGCCCTCCGGCTTCCGCGAGGTCTTCAAGCAGCTGTCCCGGCACGGATACCGCCAGGTGGAGTTCGCCGGCTACAACCAGCACGCCAACGCGCCGGGCGGCGCCACCCTGGAGTCCGTCGCGGGCGCCAGGCTGCTGCGTTCCTGGCTCGACGAGTACGGGCTGCGCGCCCAGGGCAACCACGGCTTCATACCGCCCTCCTGGCCGCTGACCACCGCCGACCTGGACACCTTCAAGAAGCACCTGGAGATCGCCAACATCCTCGGCATGGACCACATGGGCACCGGTGGCGACCCCACCGGCAGCTCCTACCGGGCCGACTGGGACGTGGCGGGCGAGAAGTGGAACGCGCTGGGCAAGATCGCCCGCCGCGAGGGCATCAAGCTGTACACGCACAACCACGACGCGGCGTACGGCTTCCTCCTCGACGGGGGCCCGCTCGACGCACAGGGCCGGCCCACCCGCAGCTCCGGCATCCGCAAGCTGGAGTACTTCCTGAAGGTCACCGACCCGAAGCTGGTCTGGCTGGAGATGGACATCTTCTGGGCGCACGTGGCCCAGTACAAGTTCCACACCTACACCGCCCACGACGGCTCCACCCGCGAGAAGGTCTTCGACCCGGCGGGGCTCGTCTCCCGGCACAACAAGCGCTACCCGCTGTTCCACGCCAAGGACGGTGTCGTGAGCACCACCAACGGCATGGGCTACGACATGGTGCCCTTCGGAACGGGCGTCATCGACTACACCACGTTCTTCTCACGGGTCGGCGACCGGAACTACCACAACCCGATGGTCGAGGACGACAACTCGCCCAGTGCCACCGACCCCGCGCAGTCGCTGCGCGAGGCCAAGATCAGTTACGACAACCTCGCGGCCCTGCGCTCCAAGAAGCACTGATCCGGGCGGCACCGCGCGCGTCCCGCACGTGCTCGGTACGCGCCCCGGACGTACAACAGGCGGTCCTTCCCACGCACTGTCGTGGGGAGGACCGCCGTCGTTCTCAAGGACTGAAGCGGATCTCGGGGCTGCAGGAGGCCGGGGACGGATGCGGCGTGGGGAACACCGGTCAGGCCATCTCCTCACCGATGGGGTGCGGGTTGGGGACGACGCTCTTGGGGCTGGGCCTGCCGGGCGCCCGGAGGAACAGCGCCAGGACCGCTGAGCCGAGGCCGATGCTGCCGGCCAGGGCGAAGGCGCCCCCGTAGCCCCAGGCGCTCACGACGACGGCTCCCACGCCGGAGCCGACGAGACCGGAGATGAGCTTGGAGCTGTAGACCATGCCGTAGTTGGACGCGTTGTTGTTCTCACCGAAGTAGTCCGCGGTCATCGCCGCGAACAGCGGGAAGATCGCGCCGCCGCCGAAGCCGGAGATCATCGAGCAGACCAGGAAGAACGGCATCGAGCCGATGTTCCCGGAGAAGAACACGCCGAACTGCGAGCAGCCGAGCACGATACAGACGATGACGAGGGTGTTCCGGCGGCCGTAGCGGTCGGAGATCCAGCCGATCACACCCCGTCCGGTGCCGTTCACGATGGCCTTGAGCGACATGGCGGTGGCCACGATGCCGCCGGCGAAACCCATCTCCTTCCCGAAGGGGACCTGCATGGCGATACCGAAGATGTTGATGCCGGCCGTGCACAGCAGGCAGAACCACATCATCCACAGCACGGGCGTCCTGGCCGCCTCGCGCGGTGTGTACTGCTTGACGGCAGGCGGGTTCTTCGCCAGCGCCCGGACGACGCGGGGGTCGGTCGAGGTCTTCAGCGGGTCCACGTGCGCGGGCCACCAGTTCTTCGGCGGGTCCTTGAAGAACCAGCCGGCGACCGCGACGACCGTGCAGCAGATCACGCCTACGAAGACCAGCACCGTCTCGTAGTTGGACAGGTCCATGTACGAGGTGAACAGGAATACGAAGGGCACGGAACCGTAGGCGAAACCGCCGTTGACCATGCCGGTCTTGCCGCCCTTGCGCTCCGGGTACCACTTGCCGACCATGTTCACGCAGGTCGCGTAGACGAGTCCGGCGCCGATGCCGCTGAACATGCCGAAGCCTATGTAGGCGACGATCACATGCGGTGCGAACGCCAGCGAGAGATAGCCCAGGAGCGTGCCGCACGCGCCGAGCATCATGGCGTACCGCGCGGGGAGCCGTCCGCTCTCGCGCAGCTGGCCGGCCGGGAAGGCCACGGCCGCCTGGAAGAAGATCCAGACGCCCATCAGCCAGAAGATGTGCCCACTGTTCCACAGGTGGGCCTCGTGCAGGGTGTCCTCGGCGGAGGTGAACGCGTACTCCGAGGAGCTGATGCCGAGCATGCCCATCCAGGGGAAGAGCACCATGGTCCAGCGTGGTCGCCCCATGACGTCCCGGTCGGTCTCGCCGATCCGGTACAGGCGGCCGTTTCGGTCCGTCACCTCCCTGTAGGGGACGGGTGTCGTGATGTCGGTGGTTGTCATGTCTGGTAGCACCCCTTGCGTCGAAAGATCTGGCCAGCGCCCCCTGTCCAATGCCTTTCGTGTGCGCACGGGTCCCGGGGCGGGCCGACGCGCACCGTCGGCC
>NZ_JBHWZP010000302.1:0-11014 GCF_042728395.1 Streptomyces sp. NPDC060205 | reverse complement strand
CCTGACGGGTGACTCCGGCCCGGCTCGGGCGCGTACGGAGACCGGCGCCGCCGCGTGCGCGAGCGGCCGCGCTCACCCGGCCGGCCCCTCGGCACGCTGTCTCAGTCAGCGGCCGGTTGCCGGGCCGTCCATGACGCGAGGATGCGCAGGGCGTCATGGGACGGGCTGCCGGGTTCGGCGGTCAGGACCATCAGGCGCTGTCCGGAGCCGTCAGGGCTGGCCCAGGTGTCGCAGTCGAGGGTGAGGTCGCCCACCAGGTGGTGGCGGTAGTGCTTCGTGCCGTAACTGGCGCTGTTGACGCGGTGTTCGGCCCACCAGGTACGGAAGTCGGCGTCCTGGAGGGACAGTTCGCCGACGAGTTGGGCGAGGTCGGGGTCGTCGGCGCTGCCCGCGGCCTCCATCCGCAGTGCGGCGACGGCGTCCCGGGCGTCATGGGCCCAGTCCTGGTGCAGTTGCCGGACCACCGGGTCGGTGAAGAGCAGCCGCAGGTAGTTGCGCCGGTTCGCCGGAAGAGCTGCGAAGTCCGTGTAGAGGGCTGTGGCGGCGGGGTTCCAGGCGAGGATGTCGAGGCGTTCGCCCAGGACGAGCGCGGGGGTTTCGGTGAGCTGGTCGAGCAGGCGCCGCATGGCCGGACGCAGGCGCTGTGCGGGTCGGCGGCGGCGAGGGTGGGCGTCGGCACGGCCCGCGAGTTCGTAGAGGTACTTCTGCTGGTCGTCGTCGAGGCGCAGGGCACGGGCCAGGGTCATCAGCACGGGTGCGGACGCCCGGACGCGGCCCTGCTCCAGCCGCGTGTAGTAGTCCACGCTGATGGCGGCCAGCTGGGCGGCCTCCTCGCGGCGCAGCCCCGTGACCCTGCGGGCGGAGTCGGTCTCGGGAAGGCCGCACTCCCGCGGTGTGAGCTGGGCCCGGCGGGCCTTCAGGAAGGCGCCCAGTGCCCGGGGGCCGGAGTCTGCAGTCATGCTCCCCAGTGTCGCTGTGCCGCGACGGCCACGGCACACGGGTGAGGGGGCACGTTCTTTCCCAGGCAGAAACCTGGCTCTCCCGCCCGTGCGGCGAACGACGGAACGTGGAGGTGTCACCCGGCAGGAAACGGACCCCGAGTCCGCCGTGCCGGTGCGTCACCCCACCTCACCACCGTCTCAGGGAGTTCCGCATGGCCAGGACCACCGTCAGCTTCGACAGCGCCGGCATCCCGATCGCCGGCCACCTCTACACCCCCGACACATCCGCGTCGGGTCCGCGGCCCGCGCTCGTGGTCGGTCACCCCGGTACCGGTGTGAAGGAGCAGACCTCCGGCACGTACGCGCGGCGGATGGCCGAGCGGGGGTACATCACCCTGGCTTTCGACGCCGCCTACCAGGGAGAGTCCGGTGGTCTGCCCCGTGGTCTGGAGGATCCCGCCCAGCGGGTGGAGGACTTCAAGGCCGCCGTCTCTTACCTCACCGCCCGCGCCGACGTCGACGCCGATCGCATCGGGCTGCTGGGCATCTGTGCCTCCGGCAGCTATGCGCTGGCGGCCACGGGCGGTGACCGTCGCGTCAAGGCCGTGGCGACCGTGTCCACGGCCGAGCCCGCCCGGCAGTTCCGTCTGGGCGCCGACGGCACCCAGGACCCGGCCGTCTTCCGGTCCCTGCTGGACGCCGCGGCGGCGGCTCGCAGTGCTGCCGCACGCGGCGAGGACCCCGGCGCGATGACCATGTTCCCCGAGACCGCCGAGCAGGCCCGTGCGCTGGGCGGGGAGCACGGCGTCGAGGGCTTCGACTACTACCGCACCCCGCGCGGCATGCACGAGCGCTCCGCGAAGACCCTCGCCTGGGAGAGCATCGACAGGATGGCTCTGCACGACGCGTTCTTCGCCGTCCCGCTGATCGGCCCACGCCCCGTCCTCCAGATCATCGGCGAGCGTGCCGTCACCGCGTGGATGGCCGTCGAGGCACACCAGCGCGCCACCGGCCCCAAGGAGATCCACTGGATCAAGGGCGCGAGCCATGTCGACCTCTACGACAAAAAGGAGTACATCGACCCCGCCGTCGACAAGCTCACCGCTTTCTACGCCGCCCACCTGTCCACCGACTGACGGGCTGCGCAGCCGCGGCTGTCCTCTCCTCGCCACACAAGGCCGTCCTCTCGTCGCCCGCGAAGGCCGTCCTCTCCTCGCCCGCCAAGAGGCGAAGAGACCCTCACGGCGCGCCTTCGCGCTCGATGGTTGTTCGCGCAACTACCTTGTGGGTGCGCCGACTTGGCGACGGACGTCCGGTGGTCACGAGCCGGACGCCCGACCGTGTCGGGCGGTCCCACGGCTGCCCGAAACCGTGTCTCAGCAAGGAAAGACAGAACATGAAGATCGGCTTCGCACTCCCCCAGTTCCACAAGCAGGCTTTCGGCATCTCCCGCATCGCCCATTTCGCCCGTGAGGTCGAGCAGGCCGGCGCCGCGAGTCTGTGGGTCGGTGACCGCAATCTGGCCGCGGTGTCCCCGAAGATCGGCTACGGCGGTCAGGGCGACACCATCCCGGCCGAACTCAACCCGGCCGCCGACCCGTTCGTCCTGCTGGGGGCGGCGGCCAGCGTCACCGAACACGTACAGCTGGGTATGCACGTACTGATCGCGCCGCTGTATCCGCCGGTGCAGCTCGCCCGCTCGCTGACCACCCTCGACCTGGTGAGCGAAGGACGTCTGCTGCCCGGGTTCGGCATCGGCTGGTCCCCCGAGGAGTACGAGGCGGCCGGCCTGGACTTCCACCGGCGTGGCGCGCGCATGGAGGAACTGCTCGACGCCCTCGACACCATATGGACCACCGACCCGGCCGAGTACAAGGGCACCCACCTCACCGTGCCCCTGCACCACGCCCCGCTCAAGCCCCGCCAGAGCCCGCGTCCGCCCGTCTACCTGGGAGCGATGTCCGAGCGCGCCCTGCGCAGGGTCGCCCTTCGGGGGGACGGCTGGCTGCCGCTGTGCGTGGTGCCGAGCTACGTCGACATCGACGGACTCGTCGCACAGCGCGCCCTCATCGACAGCCTGGCCCGGGAAGCCGGCCGCGACCCGGCGGGCATCGACGCGGTCCTGCGCGTCAACATCGACTCCGGTACCCCGACCACCGACGTCGTGGACACCATCAAGTCCGTGCACGAGCGCACCGGCATCGACCACTTCATGATCGACTCCCTCTACACCGCCGACACGGTCGAGGACTCGATCGAGCTGGCCGGCGAGATCCTCGCCCTGGTGGACGAAGGCTGAGCCGGGCCCGTGTCCCCGTCGTACCCGCGGGGACACGGGTCACCGAGGGGCGTGCCGTCACGGCTCGGGCGCTACCCGATCCCGGCCGCCGCCTCGCCCTCGACCGGGATGCCGAGACCGTCGGCCACGGCGGTCAGCGTCGTCCCCAGCGGGAGCCCGATCCGGGTGACGGCGTGGACGTCACCCCGGGTCGCGTCCCGGTTGACGATCAGCACCGGCTTCCCTTCCTGCGCCGCCTGACGGACGAAGCGGAGCCCGGACATCACCGTCAGCGAGGAGCCGAGGATCAGCAGGGAGGTCGCCGCACGGACCAGTGCGCGGCACTCCTCGACCCGGGCCGCGGGCACGGACTCGCCGAAGAACACCACGTCCGGCTTGAGGATGCCGCCGCAGCGTGTGCAGGGCACCACCTGGAAGTCGCCGACCTGCTCGTCGGTGAGGTCGGCGTCACCGTCGGGGTTGATCGCCGCGGCCACCGGTTCGAAGCCCGCGTTCGCCTCCTCCAGCCGGCGGGCGAGTGCGCGGCGCGGGCTGAAGGTGCCGCAGGACAGACAGACGACCCGGTCCAGACTTCCGTGCAATTCCACGACACCCTCGGTGCCCGCGGCCTGGTGCAGGCCGTCGACGTTCTGCGTGATCACGCCCGTGAGCAGGCCGTGCCGCGCGAAGGCGGCGACGGCCCGGTGTCCCGCGTTGGGGCGGGCCCGGCCGAAGGTACGCCAGCCGAGGTGGCTGCGCGCCCAGTACCTGCGCCGCGCCTGCGCACCACCGACGAAGTCCTGGTAGGTCATCGGGGTGTGCCGGCTCAGGCTCCCGCCCGCGCCCCGGTAGTCGGGGATGCCCGATTCCGTGGAGATGCCCGCCCCGCTGAGCACCAGCACACCGCCCAGACGCAGCGCGTCGGCGACCGGCTGCGGATCCGTGGTGGCGGGCGGCAGGTCCTCGGTCGGGGTCCAGCTCAGAGTGGGGCGCATGCGCATGCCACCAGAGTAGGCAACCTTCATCGTCCCGGTGCTCGGTGACCTCCACGGGCCGGTCCGCGCAGACAGCCCCGTGAGGAACTTTTTCAGACACGCGGTGGCGTAATCCGTCATCTTCCAGCCATGCGCGGGCACGGGCCCCAACTGCGTCCTTTACAGCTCCGTAATCCCCCGGCTGCTGGATGACACGGCTTTGACCAGGGGTGATGCAGGATTCCTTCATTGACGGCGGCACCGGTGCTCATTAGCGTCGGCGCCATGAACCACCGAGCCCCCGTGGACACCATCGACGACCTGGACCGGCGCGTCATCGCCGCGCTCCAGCTCAACGGTCGTGCCCCGTGGAGCGCGGTGGCGCGATGGGTGGGCGCCGGCGAGACGACCGCCCAGCGGCGCTACCGTGCCCTGCGCGAGCGCGGGCTGCTGCGGGTCGTCGGGACCATGGAGCTGGACCGGACACGGGAGGGATCCTCCATGCTCGTCCGGGTGCAGGCCAGGCCAGGCCGCGGGCTGGAGGTCGCGGACCGGCTCACCGACAGTCCGGACGTGCGGTTCGTGGCCGTCGTCACCGGCGCCGCCGACCTCATCGTCGACTTCGTGGCCCGCGACAACGAGGAGATGATGCGGATCCTGTTCACCGACCTGCCCGCGGCCGACCTCATCACCAGCACCGAGGCCGTTCCGGTCATCCGCGCGTTCACCTCGGCGTCGATGTGGGACACCGGACTGCTGCCCGCCGAGGCCGCCGCCGGCCTGCGGCCCGACTCCCTGGCGTCGTCGTGCGACCGTGCCGACTGGGACGTCACACCGCAGGCGCTCACCCCCCTGGAGCAGGCGGTCGTCGCAGCCCTCAAGGAGGACGGCCGCACCCCGGTCAGCACGCTGGCCAGGACCCTGGAGCACACCGAGTCCAGCGTCGCGCGGGCCATGGACCGGCTCATCTCCCGCGGCATCCTGCAGTTCCGCACTCTGGTCGAACCGGCGCTGATCGGGTACGACGCGGAGTTCATGGTCTGGCTGTCGATCGAGCCCGACCGGCTCGACGCGGCCGGTCGGCAGCTCGCCGGGCATCCGGGAACCAAGTTCCTGGGCGCGGCGACCGGACGCTTCAACCTCGTCGGGCACATGGTGCTCCCCCGCCGCGCCGACCTCTTCCGCTACACCAGCGACGTCATCGGGGCGCTGCCCGGCCTGCTGGCCTCCGACGTGACCCTGCACCTCGTCACCATGAAGTACTCCTGGCACCGCATGGTCCGCCCCGCCGCCTGAGCGGACACCCGCCCGCCCGCGGCCCCCTCACCCCTCGCTTGTCCACTTTTTCCCGTCCTGTCCCCGACCCCGTGGAGTCACCATGCCCACAGACGACTCCGGCCTGCCCGCGGAGAGCTGGCGCTGGACCGAACCGACCTGGCGCGGCCACCTCGACGCCGTGCGCGCCGGACGCCGGCTGGTCCCCGACCGCTGGCCCGGCGGCGCCCGCGTCGCGGTCGCGCTCTCCTTCGACTCGGACCACGAGACGATCCCGCTGCGCGACGGCGAGACCAGCCCCGGCCGTCTCGCCCAGGGCGAGTACGGCGCCCGCGTCGGCGCGCCCCGGATCCTGGACCTCCTCGACCGGTACGGCGTACCCGCCACGTTCTTCATGCCGGCGGTCTCCGCCCTGGTGCACCCCGAGGAGGCGCGCGCCTACACCCGGGACGGTCACGAGCTGGCCGTCCACGGCTGGATCCATGAGCGCAACATGCTGCTGGGCCGCGACGACGAGCGGGAGCTGACCGCACGCGCCCTGGACACCCTCACCACGCTGACCGGGCAGCGGCCCGTCGGTATCCGTACGCCGTCCTGGGACTTCTCCGACTCGACGCTCGCCATCATGCTCGAACTCGGCTTCGCGTACGACTCCTCGCTGATGGCCGACGACGAGCCCTATGAGATCGTCGCGGACGGCAGGCCCACCGGTCTGGTCGAGATCCCCGTGGACTGGATCCGGGACGACGCCCCCTATTTCACGATGGACCGCTACGGCTCCGTCCGCCCGCACAGCCGTCCGCGCGACGTGCTGGAGATCTGGACCGACGAATTCGACGCCGCGTACCGCGACGGCGGTGTCTTCCAGCTCACCCTGCATCCGCACGTCATCGGGCACCGCTCACGCCTGGTGGCGCTGCGCGAACTCCTCGACCACATCGCCGCCCACTCCGACGTCTGGTACGCCACGCACGCCCAGCTCGCCGACACGGCCCGTGCCGTGCTGGGCAGCGGGGCCGCGGTCGGACACGACCGGACGACCGCCCGTTCCGCCCCCGACGCCCCGGAGCAGACGCCATGACCACCGGATCCGCCACACCACCCGCCGGCCCCCTGTCCAAGGGCGGCGGCTCCCCCGCCCCGGGCAGACTCAGCCGTGCCCAGCGCAAGGCCATCGTCGCCGGCACCATCGGCAACACGGTCGAGTGGGTCGACTGGGCCCTGTACTCGATCTTCGCGAAGATCATCGCTGACGAGTTCTTCCCCAAGGGCGACGGGGCGGTGGCGCTGCTGTCCACGCTCGCCGTGTTCGCCGTCGGTTTCGTGATGCGCCCGGTCGGTGCCGCGGTCCTCGGTGCCTACGCCGACCGCCACGGCCGCAAGAAGGGCATGACGCTCACGGTCGCGCTGATGGCGGGCGCCGGTTTCCTGATCGCGATCACCCCGAACTACGACACCATCGGTGTGCTCTCGCCGCTGATCCTGCTGATCGCCCGGCTCGTACAGGGCTTCTCCGCGGGTGGTGAGTTCGGTTCGTCCTCCGCCTTCCTCGTGGAGTCGGCGGCCCGTGGCAGGCGTGCGTTCGCCGGGTCGTGGCAGCAGGTGTCGGTCGCGGGGGGTGTCCTCATCGCCTCGCTCCTGGGCACCCTCACCACCTCGACGCTCAGCGACGACGCCGTGCACTCCTGGGGCTGGCGCGCCGCGTTCGTCTTCGGCGGGCTCCTCGGCCTGGTCGGACTGTGGCTGCGCGTGACGGTGGAGGACACCGAGTCCTTCACCCAGGCGCAGGACACGGGCCGCACCCGTACCAACCCCGTGAAGACGATGTTCGTCGAGCACCCGGCCGCGACCCTGCGCGTCGCCGGCATCACGATCGCGGGCACCCTGACCTACTACATCTGGGTCAACTACCTGCCCACGTACGCGAATCTGACCACCGGCATCCCGCTCAAGACGGCCCTGCTGTCGCAGACGCTGTGTCTGGTCGTGTTCGTCGTCGCGCTGCCGTTCGTCGGGCTGCTCTCGGACAAGATCGGCCGCAAGCCGACGATGGCGGCCTTCGCCGGTGGCTTCGTGGTCCTGGCCTGGCCGCTGCTGCACCTGCTCAGCGGCAGTTTCCTGAGCCTGTTCCTGGTGCAGCTCGTCGGCATGCTGCTGATCCTCGGCTACTCCGCCAACTGCGCCGTCATCATGGCCGAGCAGTTCCCGGCGGAAGTGCGCGCCACGGGTATCGCCCTGCCGTACGCGCTGGCGGTAGCGCTCTTCGGCGGCACGGCGCCCTATCTGACCACGTGGATGCACGAGAACGGCCACAGCGACCTGCTGTGGATCTACGTCTCCGGCGCCGCGCTCATCTCCCTCGTCGTCTACCTCACGATGCCGGAGACCAAGGACAAGGAGTTCAGCTGATGGCGCACGTCCTCGTCACCGGTGCCGCGGGCGGTATCGGCGGCGCGATAGCCGAGGGGTTCGCCGCACGGGGCGACCGGCTCACGCTCGCCGACCGCGATCCCGAGGCGCTGGAGTCGGCCGCGGCACGGCTGGGCGGCGGCACGGCGACGCACACCGCGGACCTCACCGACCCGGACGCCCCGGCCGCCCTGGTCGAGGCGGCCTGGGCGGCGCACGGTCCCGTGGACGTCCTGGTCAACGCGGCGGGTGTCTATCCGTCCCTGGACATGGCCAAGGTCGAGGCAGCCGCCTGGGACCGGCTGTTCGCCGTGAACCTGCGCGCCCCCGTGCTCGCCACCGCCGCGTTCGCGCGGCTCGCCATGGCGGCCGGACGGCCCGGCTCGGTCGTCAACATCTCCTCCGGCTCCGCGCTGCGGGCCCGCCCCGGCGGCGGCCCGTACGCGAGTTCCAAGGCCGCGCTGGAGATGGCCACCCGGGCCGCCGCCCTGGAACTGGGCGAGCACGGCATCCGCGTCAACGCGGTCAGCCCCGGGTTCGTCCAGGTGTCCAGCGACTGCAATCCCGTCTCCGTCGAGTACGCCGCCGCCATCGGCGCCAATCCGCTCGGCCGCCCGGGAAGCCCCGGGGACATCGCCCGCGCGGTGTGCTGGATCGCGGGCCCGGACGCCTCCTGGATCACCGGGGAGGTCCTGCGGGTGGACGGCGGCTCCAGTACGGGCGCGCTGCACCTGCCCCGTATCTGGCAGCCCGGCGACACCCGCGCCACCCCGCACACGGCGATCCCTGCCGCCCTCACGGAAGGACTCCCCTCATGACCGACCCCTCCCCGGAGCGGGCCGCCTACACCGTCGTCGGCGGGGGCGCGATCGGCGGCACCCTCGCCTTCGCCCTCGCGCGGGCCGGGCATCCGGTCACCGTCGTCGACACCGACCCCGCGCACGTGGCCGCGATCCGCGCCCGCGGACTCGTCGTCGCCCACGGCGGGTCCCGTACGAGCGTGCCGGTCGACGCCGCCACTCCGGACGAGTTCACCGGCACCCTCGGACGGGTCCTGCTGGCCGTGAAGGCGCAGGCCACGGGGACGGCGGCGGCGTGGATCGCAGCCCGGCTGGAGCCGGACGGTTATGTCGTCTCGCTGCAGAACGGCTTCAACGAGGATCTGATCGCCCAGCATGTGGGTGCCCGTCGGACCGTCGCCGCGTTCGTCAACATCTTCGCCGACGTGGTCGAACCGGGTGTCGTCCTCGACGGCGGCGCCGGGGCCCTCGTCGTCGGTGAGCCCGGCGGCTCCCCGGTGAGCCCCCGTGTCCGCGCGGTCGTCGCCGACCTGCAGAGCTGGGGTCCGGCGGTGGCCAGCGACAACGTCGAGGGGTACCTGTGGGCCAAGGCCGGTTTCGGTGCGATGCTCGCCGCCACCGCCCTCGCCGACGCCCCCATGGCCGACCTGATCGACCGGCACCGGCCCGCCATGGCCGCCCTGACCGGTGAGATCTTCGCCGTGTCCGACCGGCTCGGCGTCACCCTGGAGGCCTTCGACGCCTTCGACCCCCTCCCGTTCCGGCAGGGTACGGATCCGGCGGAACGCGATGCCGCCTTCGACCGCCTGAGCGCGTGGCTGCGTACGCAGGCGAAGGACCGCAGCGGCATCTGGCGCGACCTCGCCGTACGGCACCGGCCCGTCGAGGTGACCACCCACTACGCCGGCGTCTTCGAGCACGCGGCCCGCGAGGGACTCCCCACGCCGCTGCTGCGTACGGTCATGGACGGCCTGCGCTCACTGGAAGGCGCCCCGGACGGGATGTCGGAGGGACGGCTGGAGGAGCTGGACCGGCTCGCCGGGTCGCCGGCACCCGGGCGGACGGCCGAACCGGACCACCCTGCCGCGCCCGCGAAGCCCGGCCGGCTGCCCGCGGCGGAACAGGCCGCGGCGGTACGGAGTTGGCTCGACGAGCACCGCGAGGACATGGTCGCCGACCTCGACGCGTACACGTCCCAGGGCAGTGCCAGCGACGACCTGGACGACCTCGCTGCCTGCCTCGGCTGGCTGCGCGACTGGCTCGACCGGCGCCTGGGCACACCGGACACCGAGGAGATCCTTCCCCGGGCGAAGGCCGGCACCGGGGACATCCTCGTCCGCCGCTATCCGGCCCGGGACGCGGTCGCGGAGGACGGCCGGCCGGTCCTGCTCCTCGGCCACTACGACACCGTCTGGCCGACCGGCACCCTCGACGACTGGCCCTTCCGGCGGGACGGCGACCACATCAGCGGGCCCGGCGTGTTCGACATGAAGGCCGGGCTCGTCCAGGCGGTGTGGGGCCTGCGTGCCCTCGACGCCCTGGGCCTGCCCAGGCCGGCCTGCACCCTGATGCTCAACGGCGACGAGGAGACGGGCAGCCTCACCTCCCACGAGGCCATCGTCGCCGAGTCGCACGGCAGCAGGCTCGCCATGGTCTTCGAGGCGGCGGCGGACGGCGCGATCAAGACGGCCCGCAAGGGAGTGGGACTGTTCACCCTGACGGTCACCGGCAGTGAGGCCCACGCCGGGCTCGACCCGACCGCCGGGGCGAGCGCGGTGGACGAACTCGCCCACCAGATCCTGCGGCTGGCCGACCTGCGCGCCCCGGACGCGGGCACCTCGCTCAACGTGGGCGTGGTGGAGGGCGGCACCCGCAGCAACGTCACCGCGGGACGGGCCGTCGGCCGCATCGACATCCGCGTCGCCTCGGCGGCCGAGCAGGATCGGATCAGCGAGGCCCTCGCCGCGCTGCGCCCGGTGGATCCGCGCACCCGTGTGCAGATCACCGGGGACTGGAACCGGCCCGTCTTCGAGCGGACCGAACAGGTCGCGGCGCTCGCGGAGTTGACCCGCCGGTGCGCCGCCCTGCTCGGGGAGGACCTGCGGGAGGCGTCCGTGGGCGGAGCGAGCGACGGCAACTTCGTCGTGGCCGCGGGGACGCCCGTCCTGGACGGCATCGGTGCGGTCGGCTCGGGCGCCCACGCCCGCTCGGAGAACACCTCCGTGTCCGGCATGGTCGCGCGTTCCGCGCTGGCCGCCACGGTGTTGGTGTCGTTGGCCGCCGGTTAGCCCGCAGTGATCCATGTCCCGCCCCGCCGCGGAGCGCACTCGGCTCCGC
>NZ_JBHWZP010000301.1:0-11081 GCF_042728395.1 Streptomyces sp. NPDC060205 | reverse complement strand
CCCGCAGGTGAAGGCGATACGCCAGGCCGGCGCCGAGTGGGGGTCACGCTCGGGCGAAGACCACCCACACCTGACCCTTCGCGAAGTTCACCGGCGCGCCGGACGGAGTCGTGAACTCCGTGCCACCCGTCGCAAGCGGCCGCTTCCACGCCACATCGAACGCCTTGCCGTCCCGCAACACCTTCGCCGTCCCAGACCCCACCGTCTCCGTGTAGGGCGTGACGTTGCCGAGATAGTCGTGGTACCGGGACTTACGGATGTTCACGTACTGCACGACGACCGTGGAGGCGGAAACCCGCTTCCCACCGGTCGTCACCGCGGGCGTCCCGTCCATCGACACCAGCCACCGCCGCTGGTCCCGGGACCAGTCGAAGGTGAAGCGGGCCTGCGGGAAGCGGACCGTACGCGTGCTCTCGGGCGTGCCTCCCGCGGGCGCGGCACCGTACCGGAAGCCCGTCGTCAGCGCGTCGGCCCCGGGCGTGCCGGTCAGCAGCCGCTGAGGCCGCAGATAGAGGTTGTGCGGCTGCGGCTTGTCCGTGCCCCGGTAGTACGCGTTCGTCTTCTCCTCCGGAAGGGCGGTCTGCAGCGGCGCGCTGTCGATCAGCGGCAGCAGCTTCTTCTGGGCTCCGGAGAAGGCGAGCGTCGGCTTGTGGAACTGGCGCAGCAGCTCCAGATCCGACTCGCGGGCGCTGCGCACCGGCCCGATGGCCTTCGGCAGGCGGGTCGCGTACACCGCCATCAGCCGGCTGAGACCACCCTCGACCTGCTCGGCGTACACGACGTCGGCGGCGTCCAGGCCCGTCTGCGGGCGGGCGCCGGGCACGTTGTCGATCTTCACGACGAGCGGGGAGGCGGCCTGCGGCACCGGACTCGCCGGGGCGCTGGTGCCCTGCGTGCTGTCGGTGCGGGGCGGCATGTTCCCGCGCTGCTTGTCGTCGAGCGGCTCACCCCGCGTACAGGCCGTCGCCGTGGCGCCCGCCAGCAGGGCGACCAGCAGTGTCGTCGTCATGGCCGAGCGCCTCGAACGCCCCGTCCGCCCCGTCCGCTCCGTCCGTCTCCTGCGTACCGTGGCCACCGTGCCCCGTTTCGTCGTTTTTCAGGTTATAGGTTCAATGAGTACGTACCCAATGAGCCAAGATCGAAGGCGTGCGCTGGTCCGAGCGGGTCACGTGAGCGGCCAGCAGGGTGCGGCGGTTCGGCCGACGGCGCCGTACCGCACGACACGGGTCGTACGCGGAAGACGTACCCAACCAGGCTGCCGCGCAAGGGCGTTGGGTGGCGGAAATGCGTTCGGGGCCGTTCAGTCCCGCGGGCCCAGGATGTCCGCGAGGTCGTAGCCGACCGGCTCCTCCAGCTGGGCGTACGTACAGCTCTCCGGCGTACGGTCCGGGCGCCAGCGGCGGAAGCGCGCCATGTGCCGGAAGCGCGCGCCGTTCTCCATGTGCTCGTACGCCACCTCGCACACCAGTTCCGGCCGCAGCGGAATCCAGGACAGGTCCTTCTTGCCCGTCCAGCGGCTGGGCGCGCCGGGCAGCCGCGCCGACTCGTGCGCCGACTCCTCGGCCCAGGCCGCCCATGGATGCCCGGCCGGCGACTCCATGAGCAGCGGGGCCAGCTCGGCGATCAGCTCCTCGCGCCGCTTCATCGTGAAGGCCGCACACACCCCCACGTGCTGCAACGTGCCCCCGGCGTCGTACAGGCCGAGCAGCAGCGAGCCGACGACGGGCCCGCTCTTGTGGAGCCGGTAGCCCGCGACCACCACGTCCGCCGTGCGCTCGTGCTTGATCTTGAACATCAGGCGTTCGTCCTGCCCGTAGCGCAGGGTGAGCGGTTTGGCGACCACTCCGTCGAGCCCGGCCCCCTCGTACTGCTCGAACCACTGCCGCGCCACCTCGATGTCCGTCGTCGCCGGCGCCAGGTGCACGGGGGGCGCGCTGTCGGACAGCGCCCTCTCCAGCAGGGCCCGCCGGTCGGACAGTGGGGTGTCCAGCAGCGACTCGTCGGCCAGCGCGAGCAGGTCGAACGCCACGAACGACGCGGGATGGCGTTCCGAGAGGGTCGTCACCCGGGATGCCGCCGGATGGATGCGCTCGGAGAGAGCGTCGAAGTCGAGCCGTCCGCCCCGCGCGACCACGATCTCGCCGTCCACCACACAGCGCTCGGGCAACCGCTCCCGCAAGGCCTCCACCAGCTCGGGGAAGTACCTGACCAGCGACTTCGTGTTACGGCTGCCGATCTCGACCTCGTCCCCGTCACGGAAGACGATCGCCCGGAACCCGTCCCACTTCGCCTCGTAGTGCATGCCCGGCGGAATCCGCGCTGCGGACTTGGCGAGCATGGGCTTCACGGGCGGCATCACCGGCAGATCCATACACCGATTCTGCGGTGATACGTCGATAATCGCCCGCTATATGCCTTTGCTGCGGATATGCGAGGTGTGCGCGGTGCGCCTACCGTGGCTCGCATGGCGGATGCGGTGGAGCTGGAGGCGGCGGGCAGGACGGTACGGCTGTCCAGCCCGGACAGGGTCTTCTTCCCGGAGCGTGGCTTCACGAAGCTGGACCTCGCCCGGTACTACCTCGCGGTCGGCCCCGGCATCCTGCGCGCGCTGCGGAACCGGCCCACGACCCTGGAGCGCTACCCGGAGGGCGTCGGCGGCGAGTCCTTCTTCCAGAAGCGGGCCCCGAAGAACATGCCCGACTGGATCCCCACCGCGCACATCGCCTTCCCCAGCGGCCGCAGCGCCGACGAGATGTGCCCCACGGAGGTCGCCGCCGTCCTGTGGGCCGCCCAGTTCGGCACGCTGACCTTCCACCCCTGGCCCGTACGCCGGGACGACGTCGACCGGCCGGACGAACTGCGCATCGACCTCGACCCGCAGCCGGGCACCGACTACGCCGACGCGGTACGCGCGGCCCATGAGCTGCGCGAGGTGCTGCACGAGTACGGCGATCTGCGCGGCTTCCCCAAGACCTCCGGCGGCCGGGGGCTGCACGTCTTCGTGCCGATCGAGCCGCGCTGGACGTTCACCCAGGTCCGCCGGGCCGCGATCGCCGTCGGACGTGAGCTGGAGCGCCGGATGCCGGACCAGGTGACCACGGCCTGGTGGAAGGAGGAGCGGGGCGAGAAGATCTTCGTCGACTACAACCAGACGGCCCGCGACCGCACGATCGCCTCCGCCTATTCGGTGCGCCCCCGGCCGCACGCGCCGGTGTCGGCGCCCCTGACCTGGGACGAGGTCGGCGAGGCCGTGCCCCGGGACTTCGATCTCGCGACCATGCCCGCGCGCTTCGCCGAACTCGGCGATGTGCACGCGGACATGGACGACCACGCCTATTCCCTCGAAGCCCTGCTCGAACTCGCCACCCGTGACGAACACGATCACGGGCTGGGCGATCTGCCGTACCCGCCCGAGTACCCGAAGATGCCGGGCGAGCCGAAGCGGGTACAGCCGAGCAGGGCCAAGAAGGAGAGCTGACCTGCCAGTTGACTAGCCGGGCGTCACAGCTCCTTGATCCTGACGTCGCGGTACGACACCACGTCCGTCGTGCTGTGCACCTGGAGCCCGATGTAGCCGGAGGAGAACCGCCGCCCGTCCGTGCCCGGGTCGTCCGAGCGGGGCGGGGTGAACTCCTGACCGCCGGTGTTGTCGAACTCGTTGATCAGCACGCCGTTGCGGTAGACCGAGTAGTGCTGGTCCACCACGCGGATCTCGTAGTCGTTCCAGGTGCCCTTCTGGGTGACACCGGCACCGGCCAGGCCCACCCGGTCGAAGCCGTAGAGGGAACCGGTCTTGTACATGTCGCCGGTGGGGCTGTCGAACTCCTGTATCTCGTGCCCGTACTTGATGGCGACCCACTCCGGCCGGGACTCCTCCGGGTGGTTGTGGACCTGCGGGAACCGCACGAACACACCGGAGTTGGCGTTGCCCGTGCCCGGCGCGTCGTCACGCCACTGGAGCTTCAGCGAGAAGTCCCCGTACTTGCGCTCGGGGAACCAGAGCATGCCGAGCCCGTCCCGCGCCGTACCCGACGTGATGGTGCCGTCGCCGTTCAGCGCGAACGAACCGCCGCCCACGTGCTGCCACTTGCCGAAGGTGTCCTGCGTACCGTCCATGATCGTGCGGTAGCCCTCGGTCTGGCCGGGGTCACCGATGCCCGACTCGTCGGCCGCCTCGTCGATCAGGTCGTACTCGCGCTGGACGATCACGCCGTCCTTGAGGAGGGTCTTGAGGACCGACGTCACGTGCTTGAGGAACAGCGCGTGGGACGTCCACTCCTTCTCGTCCTCGATCAACTCGTTGATGCGGCACCGGCTGTTGGTGATCCGGTTCGGCACACCCGAGTCGACCGTGCCGACGATGACCGTCAACCGCTCGTCGTACTCGGCGCAGTTGGGCGCCGGCACGCCGCCGCCCGGGGCGACCGTGAAGCTCACCGTACGGGCGTCCGAGGTGTTGCCCGCCTTGTCGCTCGCCCGGTAGACCACCGAGTGCGCGCCCACGCGGTCGACCACCACGGGAGCGGTGTACGCGAGGTAGGGGCCGCCGTCGAGCGAGTACTCGATCTTGTCCACGCCCGAGCCGCCGTGCGCGTCGGTCGCGGTCACCGTCACCTTGGCGCTGTTGATGTACGCACCGGAGGAGTTCTTCGTACCCTCGACGCTCACACCGGTCACCGGGGGAGTGGTGTCCTCCACCGGCGGCGCGACCACGGTGAACGACACCGACTTCTCGGCGGCCACGTTGCCCGCCTTGTCCGTCGCCCGGAACCGCACCTTGTGCGCCCCGACCTCGTGGACCATCACCGGAGCGGTGTACGCCTGCCAGGCACCGGCGTCACCGAGCGCGTACTCGATGGTGTTGACGCCGGAACCGGTGTCGGAGGCCGTCACCGTGACGGTCGCCATGGAGACGTACTCGCCCTGCGCGTTCTTCTCGCCGGTCACCGTCGCCGAGGTGTCCGGCGCGGTCGTGTCGTCCGTCGGCGGGGCCACCACCGTGAACTGCTCCGCCTTCTCCGCGGAGGTGTTCCCGGCCTTGTCGATCGCCCGGTAGCGGACCTTCTGGGCGCCGACCTGGTCGACCACGACGGGCGTGGTGTACGGCTGCCAGGCGCCCGCGTCACCGAGGGCGTACTCGATGCGCTCGACACCCGAACCGCCCGCGTCCGTCGCACTGAGCGCCACGGTCGCCGAACCGACGTACGCGCCGTCCGCGTTCTTCGTGCCGGTCACCTGCGCCGCGGTCTCCGGCGCGGTGGTGTCCTCGCCGGTGCCCTCGGTGACCACCAGGATGCCCTGCATCTGGCCGTGGCCGGGGATCGTGCAGAAGTAGCGGTAGCGGCCGGGTGAGAGCGTCACCTCGGCCGTGTGCCTGCCGCCCTGGTCGTCGTTCGGGTTGGCCAGGATGTTCAGCGGGACGTCGTTCTGGTACTCCGGGTCCGACACGTCGAACGTCAACGTGTGCGGCATACCCATGGTGTTGCCGGTCGCCTCGCTGTTCTCGAAGACGATCGTCGTCGGTCCCGCGACCGCCGTCGTGGGCGCGGACGCGTACTTGGTGATGTCGTCACCGGCCGTCCAGGTGAGCGTCTGCGCCGCGGCGCCCGCCCCGGACGGGGTGTTGTCGGTCTGGCCGGTCGCCGAGGTGGAGGCGAGCCCCAGCACCATCAGCAGTGCGGCGGCAAGTGCCGTCCACAGCCGTCCAGTTCTTCGCCTGCCGATGTCTCTCACGCGCGTCACTGCGCCTCCCTGACGAGCTGATCGGCGGCGGGAGTGGGGCCGCCGCCCTTGTACGTCACCTGCCACAGCGCGGACTTGGAGTCCGAGGTGAAGAAGCCACGGCCGTAGTCGAGGACGTACAGCGTGCCGTCCGGGCCGAACTTCCAGTCCATGAGGTTCTTGATGCCGTCGTTGCCGATGGGGATGATCTTCTTCAGGGACTCGGCGTGCACCGGGATGCCGCCCTGTCCGGCCGTCTTCGGGTCGAGCAGCACGGCATGGCGTGGCTGGTCGGCGTCGTAGAAGTCGCCCACGAACCACTTGCCGTCCCAGTACGAGGGCCACTTGGCGGCGTTCGCCAGCGTGCCGTCGTACCGGTAGACCGGTCCGTCCATGGCCGCCTGGCCGCCGCCCTTGAGCCACGGCAGCAGGAACTTCTGCTCCGCGGTCTTGTACGACGGGATGCCGTTGGCGTCCCGCGGGTAGTCCGGACCGCCGCCCTGGGGCGAGTACCAGATGGTGTTCGACGTGACCGGCGGCAGGTTCACGAGACCGTCGTTGTTCGGCGACTCGTTCTTCGGCGCGTTGCAGTCGTACCAGCCGAGCGGCTTCGTCGGGTCGGGCAGGTTGCGGTCCCGGTAGGGCTGCTTGTTGCCCATGCAGTACGGCCAGCCGTGGTTGCCGGCCTTGGTGATCGCGGCGAACGTGTCGTACTTCGCCGGACCCCACGTCGTCGACGGCGATCCGGCGTCCGGGCCGACCCAGCCCGCGTACAGCGTGTCGGTCTTCTTGTCGATGGAGATGCGCGCCGGGTTGCGGACGCCCATCACATAGATCTCGCCACGCGTCTTGCCGCCGCCCTCGGCGGTCTCCTTGCCCGTGAACAGGTTCCCCTCGGGCAGCGTGTACGTGCCGTCCTGCTCCGGGTGGATGCGCAGGATCTTGCCGTTGAGGTTGTTGGTGTTGCCCGCCGTGCGGCGCGCGTCGGCGAAGGAGACGCCCTTGTAGTTCGGCTGCGGGTTGTTGCCCGAGTAACCGTCGCTGAAGCCACTGGAGTTGTTGTCACCGGTGGCGATGTACAGGTTGCTCTTGGAGTCCCAGGCCAGACCGCCGCCCGCGTGGCAGCAGCTGTGGATCTGGACCGGCCACTTGAGCAGGACCTTCTCGCTGTTCAGATCCAGCTTGGCGGTGTTCGAGTTGTAGGTGAAGCGGGAGACGTACCGCTCGGCCATCTGCTTGTCGCGGTCGATCCGGGAGTGCGGCGTGTAGTGCAGGTACACCCAGCCGTTGTCCTCGAACCGGGGGTCCAGCTCGATGCCGAGCAGGCCCTCCTCGACCTTGATCAGCTCGTCGCCGCCGCCCTTGTTGCCGAAGACGTTGAGCGTGCCGGCCAGCGTGACCTTCTTGGTCTTCGGGTCGTAGACGTGGATCTCGCCCTTGCCCTTGCCGACGTCCGGGTTGTTCCAGTCCGTGATCACGGGCTGCGAGGAGTCGGCGCCGCCGCGGCCGATGTAGAACACCCGGCCGTCGGGCGCGGTCACCAGGCCGTGCGGCTCGCCGATCTGGTCGTTCTGGCCCGGCTGGTTGGGCTGGGTCAGCCGCTCCGCCTTGTAGTTGGCGTTGATCGTGGCCTTGCAGTCGGCCTGCGAGATCCGGGTCGTCCAGGCGAGCGCCCCGCGCAGATGGGACCGGAACTCCGTCTCGTCGTACGACGATTCGGTCCCACCCATACCGGTGTAGAAGGACCGGCCGCCGTCGTAGTCGCGGCACCAGGACACGGGGTGGTCGGCGCCGTTCGCGCTCGTGCCCGGCGTGTACGTCGACTCACGGACCCGGGCCACGGTGTGCACGTCGCCGGACGGGTTCTTGGTCCAGTTCAGCCACTGGTCGGGGCGCTTCCACTGCAGCGGGAGATCCTTGGTGGCCGGATGCTGGCGGTCACCGACCTCGACGGTCGCCCGCTGTACGTTCGTCGGGCTGTTCGCCGCCGGGCGGGCGCCGACGAGTCCGGTGAACCAGTCCGAGTACGGCTCGGCGCGGGCCGCGTCATGGATGCCGAGGAAGCCGCCGCCGGCCTCCATGTACGACTCCAGACCGGCCTCCTGCTCCGGATCGAGGATGTCACCGCCGCCGGTCAGGAAGACGACGGCGTTGTAGAGGCCGAGTTCCGTCTCGTCGGTGAAGACGGAGGCGTCGTCGGTGGCCGTCACCTTGAAGCGCCCGGCCGCGGGGCCGCTCTGGCCGATGTCCTCGATCGCCTCGATACCGGCATTGACGACGGGCGACTCGTCGCCGCCGGCCGCGGACCCGTGGTAGATCAGCACCCGCACATCCGCGCTGCCGGGCGGCGATTTGATCGACATCGTTGTCAGGGGCGGCTCGGGTGCGGGGCGCGCGCTCGCGGCCGGCCCCGAGAGGACACCGGCGGCGACGACTCCGGCAGCCAGCGCGGCTGCCCAGCCTCTCCGTCTTGCTCTGCCCAACGTCCGTACGGTCAGTGGCGTTTGATGCGGTGTGGGCCGCATGTGGTCACCCCATCCTCCTCGGTCACAGCAACAGCGCCATGGAAGCTAGACCTTTTCGCGGAACTCGCCAATAGGTATGACCGGTATCCAACAAACTTTGTCCTGAGTGTGGATAAACGAAGGCGATGCCACTACCGTCTCACCAGTTCGTCTCTGTCACTCGGTTCCGTCAGACCCTTCAACCCGGTTGATCGCGCTGCAGATTGGGAGAGTTCGGCATGAGCACCACGGACGACATGGACACCACGGGTGCGGGCACCGCTGACGCGATGGACAGGCGTGGGTTCAGCCGCCGGATGATGATGGGCGGAGCCGCCGTCGCCACGGTCGCGACATCGTTGTCGCTCGTCGCCGCGAAGGACGCGACGTCCGCCGACAGCGCGGCGAGCGCGAGCACCGCGCTCCGCACCGCCCCCGCGGGCGGCGAGGTCAGACGCATCAAGCTGTACATCGAGAAACTCGCCGACGGCCAACTGGGCTACGGGTTCGAGAAGGGCGGGGCCACGATCCCCGGGCCGCTCATCGAACTCAACGAGGGCGACACCGCCTACATCGAGGTCGAGAACACGCTGGACGTGGCGGCGAGCCTGCACGTCCACGGCCTGGACTACGAGGTGTCCAGCGACGGCACGAAGCTGAGCAAGTCGCATGTGGAGCCGGGGGACACGCGTACGTACACCTGGCGCACCCATGCCCCGGGCCGCCGCAAGGACGGCACCTGGCGGGCGGGCAGCGCGGGCTACTGGCACTACCACGACCACGTCGTCGGCACGGAGCACGGCACGGGCGGCATCCGCAAGGGCTTGTACGGTCCGGTGATCGTCCGCAGGCAGGGCGACATCCTCCCGGACAAGACCCACACCATCGTCTTCAACGACATGACGATCAACAACAGGCCGGGGCACGACAGCCCCAACTTCGAGGCCACGGTGGGGGACCGGGTCGAGTTCGTCTCGATCACGCACGGCGAGTACTACCACACGTTCCATGTGCACGGTCACCGCTGGGCGGACAACCGCACGGGCCTGCTGACCGGCCCCGACGACCCCAGCCGCGTCGTCGACAACCTGATCGTGGGCCCCGCGGACTCCTTCGGCTTCCAGGTCATCGCGGGGGAGGGCGTCGGCGCGGGCGCATGGATGTACCACTGCCACGTCCAGAGCCACTCCGACATGGGAATGGCGGGCCTGTTCCTGGTCAAGAAGACGGACGGCACGATTCCGGGCTACGAGCCCCACGAACACTGAAGCGCGGGGGCGCGCAGCGCCCCGCGCCCTGAGGGGCGCGGGGAACTGCGCGGCCAGCCAGGACGTGCCTGCACTTGGCGTCCGGCCTGTCCGTCTGGGGGCGCGGGGAACTGCGCGATCAGCCACGACGGACCCGCAGTGGGCCCACCGGGGGTTCGGGGCAGGCCCCGTCGGGTTTTGGCTGCGGCCGAGTGGGGGCGGGCCGCGCAGTTCCCCGCGCCCCTGATGGGGCTGGGGTCGGCACCGCGACGCACTCGCACCCGGCGACGGGCCCGTGTTCAGGGGCGCGGGGAACTGCGCGACCGGCCACGGCGGACCCGCACTCGAACACGCACCCCGCGAAGCGGCTACGCCGAGACCCGGCGTACCAGAGTCGTCGGCAGCACCACACTCGACGGCGCCCCCGCGGCAGCGGCCCCGCTCCGGTCCAGCCCCCGCAGCAACAACCGCGCCATCAACCGCCCCATCTCCTCGATGTCCTGCCGGACAGTCGTGAGCGGCGGATCGGCCTGTTCGGTGAACGGCAGCATGTCGTCGAACCCGATCACGGCGACATCCTCGGGCACCCGCCGCCCCCGCTCACGCAGCGCCCGCATCGCGCCGACCGCCATGAGGTCGTTCGCCGCGAACACCGCGTCCACATCGGGGCAGCGTTCGAGCAGTTCCCGCATGGCCCGCTCACCCCCACCGGGCGTGAAGTCGCTCTCCACGATCAGCCTCGGATCGACGTCCACCATGACGTCACGGAACCCGTCGAGCCGGTCGACCGCCGAGGTCTGGTCGAGGGCACCGGTGATGTGCGCGACGCGCGTGCGGCCGAGTCCGACGAGATGCCGGACGGCCTCGCGGGCGCCGCCCCTGTTGTCGCAGTCGACGTAGACCACGCCGCGCGAGCCGTCGCTCCAGCCGGGGCGCCCGCCGTACACGGTCGGCACTCCGTGGATCAGGCTGGGCAGGGGGTCGTCGAGGTGCAGGGAGAAGACGAGCGCGCCGTCGACGTGGCCGCCGGCGAGGTAGCGCGCCACGCGGGCGTGGTCGTCGCGGCCCTCCGTGAGCAGCAGGACGAGTTGCGAGTCGTGGGCCGTCAGTTCCTTGCTGATGCCGCGGAGCTGGAGCGCGAAGAAGGGGTCCGCGAAGACGCGGGTCTCCGGTTCGGCGATGACCACGGCGACGGCGTCGTGGCGCCGGGTGACGAGGCTGCGGGCGGCCTGGTTGGGGACGTAACCGAGTTCGTCGACGGCGCGCCTGACTCGCTCGACGAGTGGTTCGCGGACGCCTTCGCCGCCGTTGACGACCCGGGACACGGTGGCTCGGGAGACTCCCGCCCGGGCGGCCACTGCCTCCAGTGTGGGGCGTGGCTGTGTCGACTGGTCGGTCACCTCGGGGCTCCTCAGGGCGGTGGTTGCCGATCAGGATAGCCGGGGTTCGCTCCATTGCTGAGAGCGCTCCCTTTTGGCCGGGGCGGCCTTTTGGCGCGGGTGCGTCGCGGGTGATTGCGCAGTTCCCCGCGCCCCTGGGAGGCCGGACCGTCGTCGCCTGCGGGCCCGTCGTGGCTTGTCGCGCAGTTCCTCGCGCCCCCAGACGGACA
>NZ_JBHWZP010000300.1:0-11178 GCF_042728395.1 Streptomyces sp. NPDC060205 | reverse complement strand
CCTGAGCGCTGCGGCAAGCGACCCCGTGTCCTCTCCTGTCCCGGTTGTTTATCGTTAGCCCTGTTTTAGTTCCTCTGTGCTGCCCGGTGCACCCAAATGCAACCGGCAGTCGACCCCGAACGCCACGGCGAGGGTCGCTACCCGGTGGCCGCAGGTTCCAGCCGAATGGCACTGCTTCGGTATCCTCCTGTGCGTGGCATCGGAGGCCATGTGGGCAGCGATTACTGGGCAGTTGACCTCAGGGTTTCGTGGTAGCGTCCTTGTTCGGAGGGACAGTGCAACCTGAAAGGGAAATCGTGAACACGGAGAAGATCGCCGCTCGCCGCCTCTCGCTGGAAGAGGTGACGAAACTCGGCGTGAAGGACAGGCTCTTCGTTTCCGCCGACACGGCAGAACTTAAAATTCCCGACTGCTATGTCCCTGCTTTTCTGACCAAGCCCGGTGAGGATTTCGAGGGCGGTTCGGTCACGGCGAGAACCGTATTCCAGGAGGAGATCTCCTGTCTTCCTGACGACGAGAACGAAGCCGGAATCTACGTGGCCGACGAAAACGGATCGGTGACCATCGAGGTCCTCCAGTCCGCCGGTGTCGTGCTGGACCTGGCGCTCTTCGTCCCCGGTGGCGACAAGGGGGCCCTCACGGCCCTCTACGCTGCGGCCCGGCAGGCGTTCGGCGCCGACGTCGTGCAGATCTGGCGCCAGGGCCTCAAGGAGGTTCCCGACGTGAAGGTCGACATCTTCGAGGAGCAGATTCCCCGGGGGCGCAAGGCGAGCGACAGTCCCAAGCGTGACCGTCGCGCGATCGACACCTACCCCACCCGTGCGGACTTCATCGAGTTCTCGGACGGGTGGAAGCCGGTCGTCGAGATCCACAGGCCGATCGTTGACGACACCCCGACCATCTGAGACGCCGTCCCCTTGCGTTCTCGGCCTGACTGAACGCCGAGAACGCATGCGGCGCACCTGATCGACCCCTGAGCGGTCCAGGGTGCCATCAGGAAATAACGTGGTCGTCGTGCTGTCCCAGTTCCGCGAGCAGCGTCACCGTGGTGCGGATGCCGGCCATGAACCATGCGAGCGTCAGGTTCTCGTCCGGTCCGTGCTGGGACTGGTCCGCGTTGCCGCACGGGACCTGGATCGTGGGGACACCGAGTGTCTTGGTGAAGACATAAAGCGGGAGGCTTCCGCCGATCCCGGGCCACAACACCGGCTCCTGACCCTGCGCCGCCACGATGGCGCGTCGGACGGGCTCCACGTAGGGGGAGTCGATCGGTGTCCGGGACGGCTCCATGCTGCCGCCGAGGCGCTCGACGGTGATGTGCGGCGCGTGCTGCCGAACGTGGGCACAGACCTTGGCGAAGATGTCGTCGGCCCGTTGTGCCTCGACCAGCCTGATGTCGCACTTGGCGACCGCTCGGTGGGGCAGCACCGACTTCATCCCCGGTCCGTCGTAGCCTCCGTGCAGGCCGTTGACGGTGAGGGTCGGCCACACGACACGGCGTTCGGCCACGCTGCGGTCACGCGGTTCGGCCAGCTCCTCGAAGTCCAGGTCGCGTTTCATGGCGGTGACGTCGATCTCCAGCTTTTCCAGCGCCGCCTGCCCGGCAGCGGTCAGTGGCTGGACGTCGTCGTAGAACCCGTCGATCGTCACGTGCCCCCGGGTGTCCTTCATCGTGGCGAGCAGCTGCACCAGATCCCACACCGGATCCGGTGCGACACCGCCCCAATGCCCGCTGTGCAGGTCGGCGTTGGCGCCGGTCGCGCGCAGCTCGAAGCCGAGGGCGCCGCGTACGCCCAGGGAGATCATCGGGCGCCCGCTGGGGTCGACCGGCCCGTCGCTGATCACCACCAGGTCGGCCCGCAGCAGGTCTCCGTGTTCCGCGACGAACGCCGGCATCTGCGGACTGCCGATCTCCTCCTCACCGTCGAGCAACACCTTGACATTGCAGGGGAGTTGTTCGTGGCAGGCAAGGAATGCCTCGATGGCGAGCAACTGCGCGAAGTGCTGTCCCTTGTTGTCCGCCGCACCGCGCGCATAGATCCGGCCGTCGCGGATCACTGGCTTGAACGGGTCGGATGTCCAGCCGTCCTTGAAGTCGGCGGGCTGCACGTCGTAGTGGCCGTACAGCAGCAGGGTCGGACCGGAGGCCCCCGTCCTCTGACCGAACACCATCGGCGCACCGGCCGTGGGCACCAGCTCGGTGTCCAGACCGATGTCACGCATGCGGTCGCGGATGTAGTGAGCCACTTCGACGACCCCCTGGCCCGACGCGCTGATGCTGGGCCGTGACACGTAGTCGATCAGTCTGTCGACGTACGCCTGCTGCCGCTGTTCGATGTGTTCAAGAACAGTGCGTACCGAGGCGGGGATGTCACCCTGGCTGTCGTTCATCGTGTCCGCCCGAGTGTCAGAAGATGCGACCCCGCTCCGCCTGCTCCATGCCCACCTGCGCAGTTGCTCGCACCGGCGACTTCCGGGCCGCCGACTGCCGCACCGGCCATCCGGACGAACGCGCGTCGGGACAGTGCGCCATCGGATTGCCGAGGACGGTTCATGCGGCGTACCACCATTCCTGTTGACCTCAGATCGCCCACCCCAGTACGTGGCTGGAGCGATGTGCGGGGAGCGACTGCGGGATAGGGCGAACGGCCGTCAGGCGCGCACTGTCACAGAGCGCCCCGTCGTCGGGGCTGGGCTGTATCGCGGCGCGGAGGTGCTGGCCGAAACGGACCGAAAAGCTTCATTGGTAGGACCGGTAGGGACAATATTCGTCGGAGGATGCAGGGTCAAGTGGCCGAGTTCGACCATTACGGCGTCGTGTCCGCAGGCCGGCGAGGCGGCTCACCGCTGTTGACCTGCGCATACGGGTCTGTCAACCTGGCCCTACTGGTATGACCGAAGCGGAGGGGTCGATGGGCGCGGAGCGTTCTCTGGGTCGTCAGCGCAAGCCGGAGATGGTGGCTGAGGCGATGCTGGCCCGCATACGCTCCGGCGAACTGGCCGTGGGCGCGAGGCTGCCGTCCGAGCGGGACCTCGCCACCGAGTACGGCGTGAGCAGGAACGCGGTACGCGAGGCCCTGACCGTTCTGCAGCTCAGCGGGCACGTCGAGACGCGGCTCGGTGACGGCAGCTACGTCGTACAGCCCACCGTCGTCGAGAACCGGGACGACAACAAGGGGCTGTCGGCCGGTACGAGCATCGCCGAGTCTCTCCAGGCCCGTGAGGCCCTGGAACTGGCCAGTGCCCTCATGGCGATCCGTAAGGCGACACGATCCGACCTGCTCAAGATCGATGCGGCCGTCGCCGAGATGGAGGAGCACTTGGAGCGCGAGGACTTCGAGAGCTATCTGCGCGCCACCCTGGACCTCCACCTCGCGATCGCGTCGGCCTCACGCACACCACTGCTGCTCAGCCTGGTGGCCGAGCTGACGGAGAAGCACCGGGCGGACCAGTGGGTCCTGCACGATCGCTACACCCCGGAGATCGGCGCCTACTCCTTGGACGTACACCGGGCGCTCGCCCAGGCGATCCGGGACAAGGACGTCGCGGGAGTGTACGAGGCGACCTGCCGTCACTATGAGGAATACCCCGCCCTCCACGGTTGAGCACGATCACGAGCGCCAGTGCCTGTGCCTGTGCCTGTGCCTGTGCCAGCGTGAGCATCAGTGCGGGCGTGGGCGCGGCCACCCGCGGTCGGCAGTCACGGCGTGGCGCGCACGACCATCGGATCAGGCGGCGTGGCGGGTGCGCCGCGCGAGACCGCGTCGCAGGATGTCGGAGAAACGCTCGACGTCGTCAGCGGTGTTGTACAGGCCGAAGGAGACGCGGATGCCGTCGCGGACGGGGGAGAGGCGTACGTTCGCGGCGGCGAAGTACTCCGGCCAGCCTGGCTCGGTGAGTTCCAGTACGTAGATGTGGGAGCGGCGCTCGCGTTCGGTCGGGCCGGCCAGGGTGATGCCGAGGTCGTCCAGGCGCGCCATGAGCTGGTCGCCGAGAGACAGTACGTGCTCTTCGATCCGCGCGGTCGTGACGCCCTCCAGGAGGTCGAGTGCGGCGCCCAGGGCGTGGATGGCGGGGAGGTTGAAGTTGCCGATCTCGAAGCGGTGGGCGTCGGCGTGGAGTTCGACCGGATCGGGGCCGGCGACGAGGTCCGCCCGAGCGTTCGCCACACCTGCCGCCGCCACATAGGTGGGGGGCAACCGCGCCCCGTCACGCGGGGTGTGCAGGAAGCCGAGCCCCTGCGGTACGAGCAGCCCCTTGTGGCAGCCGGAGGCCAGAGCCGAGACGTTCAGGGCGTGGGCGTCGACCTCCAGGACGCCCACGGACTGCATGGCGTCGACGACGACTTCGACGCCGTGGCGGCGGGCGAGGCCCGCGATGGCGGCGATGTCGTTGCGCTGTCCGCTGTGGAACATGACATGGGAAACGGCGATCGCGCGAGTGCGTTCGCCGATGTGGGGAGCGAAGGTGTAGGCGTCGGCCCACTTCTTGTCCTGGGGTATCAGACGGACTTCCAGCCCGTGTTGTCGCCGATTCAGCCAGGCGTAGGCGTTGTTGGGATGCTCGCCCTCCAGGAGCAGCACATGGTCGCCAGGCTCCCAGGGCACGCCGTGTGCGGCGATGTTCAGGCCCTCGGAGGTGTTCTTGGTGAACGCGATCTCCTGGGCGCCGACGCCCAGGAAAGTGGCGAGCCGGACGCGGACCTCCTCCACCCGGGTCAGCCAGTCCTTCTTCGGGCCCGCGGTGAGGAGTGCCTGGTCGTAGAAGGCGTCGAGTGCCGCCCGGACGGGCCTGGACAGCGGTGTCTGGTGAGCGGAGTCGAGGTAGAGGAGCTTGTCGGCCGCGGGGAACTGGGCTCGAAGGCCGGAATCGGTGAGGACGCTCACGGATGTTTCCCTCGTTCTGTGAGGCTTGGCGGGCGGTGAGAACGGCGTCGTACGGTGCAGGTCCTGCACGCGCCGAGAGGTTCGCGGCGCGGGAACGGCCGCTGCATCCCGTGTCGGCGTTGATAATTGGTAGGACCGGTAAGACCAACTGTGCACGGAGTGCTGATCGAGGTCAAGGGTCCTCGGCCGTGCCAGAGGCCCGGTGGCCGCGGGAGTCATCCACCCGGCGGTGCTGGCCGCTGGGACCTACGTCGCATCGGCGTTCGCGCGGCCCGGCACCGTGTGCTGGTGGGGTCCCATGTGCCTGATGCCGGCCGTGGTGGTCTTCTTCGCGGGAGTGATCGGGACGATCCGCTACGAGCAGTACCTGCGTGCTCTCCTGCCTGAGTCGGACGGTGCAGGAGAGGCAGGGCGGTAACCGCGCCCGACCCGTGGCGGCCCGGTCGGGCAGCCACTTCCCGGCGAGTTCTCGTGAGAGGTGCGTGGATGTCGTGTCGCCGGGCACTAGGGCTAACGCACCGAGGTCCTGGTGCAGTTCGGGGCCGGGACCTACGGGTAGTGCGAAATTTTTGCCGCTGTGAAGCTCATACGCACATGCGTCTGAGCCGGACCTGAAGACAGGAGCTTCAAATGATCATCCTTGGGCTTATTCTGCTGCTCATCGGCCTGCTTGTCGGCATGGGGCTGCTCACCACCATCGGCGGCATCCTCATCCTGGTGGGTGTCATCCTGTGGGTCCTGGGTGCGTCCGGCCGCGCGGTCGGTGGACGCAAGCACTTCTTCTGAGGTCAAGGCGTCTCACCACATCGCTGCGATGAGTGACGGTCCAGGCTGCTGAAAGCCTCGGTCGTCCAGACGGAGCGGCGGCATGGCGTGAAAATCGCCGGCCGCCATCCGCAGTGGATGCGGACGGGCGCGGCCGTACCACCGTCATCATGTGTGGGCTGAGGTTATGGAGTGCAGCCGAGCAACTCCAGGAGCCCCATGCGAGCCATCCACGCCCATGATCCGGGGTCCTGCGTGACCTTTCCTCCCAGAACTGTCAGCTCGGGGGCGGGCTTCGACGCCCGATGCTCGGTCGGTGCCGCTCGCCCGGGTCGACTCGGCCCTCCGCCCGGCGCCCGGGGAACCCCGGGCTGTCCCCTAAGAACGACCGTCAGGCGTCGGGCAGCGCGGCGCGGAGCTTGTTCCGCGACTTGACGTCGAGCTTGGTGAACACCTTGCGCAGGTGCCACTCGACGGTGCGAGGGCTGATGAACAGCGCGGCACCGATCTCTGAGTTCGTCATTCCGTCAGCTGCCAGCCGGGCGATCTGCCTCTCCTGCGCCGTGAGGGCCTCGCGCACGCCACTGGTGTCGGGCTGACGAGGCCGTACCGTCTCGCCGGTCGCCAGAAGCTCGCGCCGGGCGCGCTCGGCGTAGGAGACCGCGCCGAATCCCCGGAACGCCTCATGGGCTGTGCGCAGGTGTTCCCGCGCGTCGACGCGGCGGTTCTCGCGGCGAAGCCACTCGCCGTACAGGAGATGCGTGCGGGCGAGTTGGACGGCTATCCGGCTGCGTCCGAGCCGATCCAGGGCGTCCCGGTACAACCGCTCGGCCGCCGGACCCTCCTCCAGCAGGGCTCGCGAGCGGGCCAGCACGCCGAGCGCCCAGTCCGTACCGCCGGCGTCGGCCCGCTCCGCCAGCCTGCGCAGTGCCACCGCGGCCGTCTCGGGGGCGCCGCTGCGAGCGGCCGACTCGACGACCTCTGCCAGAGCGAACCCGATCACGGACATGTCCTCGTACTCCATGACCAGTTCGCCGTGGGTCAGCGCGTCCTGGTACCGGCCGAAACCGTTGTACAGGACCGCGAGCAAGTAGTGTCCGAGACCGATGGCGCGCCCCTCGCCCCAGGAACTCGCCTCCCCGATGCCGCTCCGGATCACCGCTTCCGCCCGCGGATCGCCACTCCAGGCCATGAGAAGCATCGCGGGGTACGACATCGGCGAGTGACCGGTCACCTCCCTGATGGAATCGGCTTCACCGACGAGCATCGCCGCAAGGTCGAAGTCACCGGCGTGCACGTGCATGGCGGCGCGGTAACCGAGCGCCAGCGGAAGGAAGTTGAGCGCTCCGGTGTCACGGGCCGAGCGCACCGCGTGCGTGGTCAGCTCGTACCACGTCTCGTCGTCCCACATGTCGCCGGCGGCCAGCCACGTCAGCCACAGCCACCGCATGACATCGTCGCCGCCGTCCTCGGCGGCATCCCGGAAAGCCCTCAGGGCGGTCCTCAACAGCGGCGCCCCCTGGGCGCACCCGTCGGCGAGCCAGGTCACCAGACCGTCGAGAAGAAGATCCGAGGGCCGCGGAGGTTGTGCCCCGGGCGGTGCAGTGCGGGCGGCCTCGGCGACCTCCCGTACATCGACATGGTCAGGCAGGCGCCCGGCGAAGACCGCCGCCCCGATGGCATCGAGATAGGCCTCACGTGCCTGCGCCTCATCGATCCTCGTCAGCCGGCCGGCCGCGTCGAGCAACAGGGGGAGCGCCTCGCCGCCGCGTCTTCGTGCGAACACGATCTGGGCACGGAGCCAGGTCTGTCGCGCCTGCTGCGCCTCGGCCGGTCGGCTCAGCTGCGCGGCGGTGAGAAGCTGCAGCGCCGTGTCGGGGGAACCCGACGCGAACGCGGCCTGCGCGGCGGCTGCGGCCCGCGTCGCGCGCCGCTCGGGATCAGGGGTCAGCTCCGTCGCACGTCTCAGGAACGCCGCCGCCGCCGCGATACCGCCGCGGGCCTCGGCCCGACCGGCGGACCGCTCCAGCTCCGCCGCCAGTTCCTCGTCCGGATCGGTCGCCGCGTGGGCGCGGTGCCAGGCCTGACGGTCGGAGTCGAGGACGGAATCGGTCGCCTCGGCCAGCGCGCGGTGCACGTCCCGGCGCACCGCCGGATCAGCCCCGCGATAGGCGGCCGAGCGCACCAGCGGATGCCGGAACCGCACGCTCGTACCGAACTCGATCAGCCCCGCCGCTTCCGCCGCCGCAGCGGCGTCCGGGGCGATATCGAGCCGCGCGACCACCCGTCGCAGCAACGGAGCATCACCCAGCGGTTCCGCTGCCGCCGCCAGCAGCAGCCGTTGCGCCGCAGCCGGCAGCGCGCCGATGCGCCGCAGATAACTCTCCTCGATCTGGTTCGGGAGCGGCCGCGCGTCCGGACGCCCGAACCCGCCCGCCAGCTCCGCCGCGCTCAGGCCTCGTGTCAGCTCCAGCAGCGCCAGTGGGTTGCCCCGGGTCTCGGCGACGACGCGGTCCCGGACGTGTTCGTCCAGCCGCCCGGGGACCACCGATTCCAGCAGGGCGCGCGCATCGTCGTCGTGCAGTCCACGGACCACGATCTCGCGCAGCCCCTCGAAGGGGTCACCGGCCGCGGCGGACGCCGACGCACGCACCGCGAACACCAACGCCATCCGCTCCGCCAGCAGCCGGCGTGCGACGAAGGACAGTGTCTGCGCCGAGACCTGGTCGAGCCACTGGGCGTCGTCCACGACGCACACGACCGGCTGCTCCTCCGACGCTTCCGCCAGCAGGCTGAGTACCGCAAGCCCCACGAGGAAACGGTCCGGCGCGCTGCCCGCACTCAGACCGAACGCGACGGACAGCGCATCACGCTGCGGGACGGGAATGTGGTCGAGGCCGCCCATCAGCGGTACGCACAGCTGATGCAGTCCCGCGTACGCCAGCTCCATCTCCGATTCGACGCCGACGGCCCGCAGGATCCGGCAGCCGACGGCGCTGCCCACCAGCTGGTCCACCAAAGCGGACTTGCCGACTCCGGCCTCGCCGCGCAGCACGAGTACCTGCCCCTGGCCCGTCCTGGCGCCGGCAAGCACTTCGGCCAGCACCTCACACTCGGCACGTCGGCCACGCAGCCCGCGAAGAGGAGCGCTGCTCGCCATCCGCCACCACCATGCAGTTCAGGGCGCCGAGCCTGATCAACTCAGGTCGTCCCCATCATGCATCAATATGCGTGGAGTGAACAAACATCCACAGGGCGGTGGTCGCGAGACGCTTCGGCCAGTCGCTCCCTGCCGCGGTCGGCTGCCGACCGAGGGTGTGGATCAGAGTTCGGCAGACAGTTCGTCAGCCGTCGCTCGGCTCAGCCTGCTTTCCCTCCCGTGTACGACCCGCGGAACCGGGCGGGACATCCGAGTGGCCGGGGAGTGCGCCCCGCACCACCTCGGTGGACGAACCCTCCCGCAGATAGCGGAGAAGATCGTGGTCGGCGCCCTCGTCGACGAGCCCCTCCACCGCCTGCCGGATGGTCTCGTCGACCAGTTGGCCGCCTCGGCGCAACGTCTCCCGTGCCACCGGAGTGAGGTGCACGTCGACGCTGCGCCGGTCATGGGCCGCCGTCGACGTGGTGATCAGCGCGCGGCTCTCAAGGCGTGTCACCAACCGGCTCGTGGCCGACTGGCTCAGCCCGATCTCGCCGGCCAGGTCCTGCAGGTACAACCAGCCGTGCGCGGTGGCCGTGCCCTGCTGCAGCACCGTCAGCGCCTGGAACTCGCGCAGGCTCAGCCCGAAGTGCTCATGGAGCCGTCCCTCCACCGCGTTCTCGATCCGGCCGTGGAGACGGTCCAGTGCCCTCCAGCGCGCGATCAGTGCCGAGCCCCGGCCCGCCGTCACCCCTGACCGCTTCACCGGGCCGGCACATCGGCGGACCGCTCCCCGCCACGGGGGTTGCCACCTGCCACGAAGGCCTCCCGCGGCCGTTGTACCGAGGCCAGGGACACGACGTCCCTCCCGTACAGCACGGCGGTGACCCATACGGCGAGCACCCTGACCTTGCGCTCCCAGGTGGGCACGGCGAGTACGTGGTAGCCACGGTGCATGAGCCAGGCGGGGAACCCCTTGATGACCAGACGCCGGTACTGGAAGATGCCGCGTCCCAGGCCCAGGGTGGCGACCACCCCCAGGCCGTGGTGCACGTAGTCCTTGGTGGCTCGTCCGCGTAGCGTCGCCAGGATGTTCTTCGCGAGCAGCCTGCCCTGACGTACCGCGTGCTGGGCGTTGGGGACCGTGTGCGCCCCTGGGCGGCCCGCCGCGAGGTCGGGGACGGCGGCGTCGTCACCGGCGGCCCACACGTCCTCCAGCGGAGCGTCCTGTGTTCCCACCCGCAGATCGGCGCGTACGGTCAGCAGGCCACGCTCGTCGACGGGGAGGTCCGTGTGGTTGTGCACGATCGGGTTGGCCGCGTTGCCCGCGGTCCACACGAGGAGGCCGGAGTCGAACTCCTCGCCGTTCGACAGCACGATGTGACCGTGTTCCGCGGAGACGAGCTGGGTGTTCAGGTGCACCTGGGCGCCCCGCTGCCGCAGTGAGCGCACGACCCAGGCGCCGGGCCCGTCGCCGACCTCCGGAAGAATGCGCCCGCGCGCCTCGACAAGGTGGAACCGCAGTTCCTCCGCGGACAGTTCGGGGTAGTGCCGCAGCAGGGCGGTCGCCAGGGAGAGCAGTTCCCCGAACCCCTCCACCCCGGAGAAGCCGCCACCGACGAACGTGACGGTGAGGAGTCTGCGCCGCTCGGGTCCTCGTGGGAGCGTCGCCGCGCGGTCGAACGAGGTGAGCAGCCGGTCGCGGATGGCGACGGCTTCCTCGACGTGTTTGAGCCCGAACGCCTCCTCGCCGAGCCCGGGTATCGCGAAGGTGCGGGTGACCGCTCCAGCCGTGACCACCAGGACGTCGTAGGACAGCTCGTAGTCCGGACCGCTGTCCGGGCGGACGGTGACGGTGCGGTCGTGGTGGCGGACGCCCGTCACCGTGCCGGCGATCAGCCGCGTCCGGTGCAGGTGCCGCCGCAGTGACACCGCCGCGTGGCGTGCCTCTACGGAGCCCGCCACGACCTCAGGCAGGAAGGGCTGGTACGTCATATAGGGCCGCGGGTCGACGACGGTTACCCGCGCCTCGCCCCGGCGCACCTTCTTCTCCAGGCCCCACGCGGCGTAGAAACCCGCGTAACCGCCACCCACGATCAGGATCTCCCGCACGGCGTCCTCTGTTCTCTCGGCTTCAACCTTTTGACCGGACGGGCGCCTCATCTGTGACATCGGCAGCCGAGCGCGCGGAGACGGTGTGACGGTGTCACAACCATGGCGCGGACGCTGTCTCCTACGGGTGAGCGCCACCACTGTCCGTCAAGTCGTCGTCTTCCTGACGCATCCATGAATGCGGTGGCCCGAGGAGTTACACGTGACCAGCACAGCGCAGCCACCCCAGTCCGGCGCCCGACCGGTTCCTCCGGAGCATCTCGGGCATGTCATCTT
>NZ_JBHWZP010000299.1:0-11270 GCF_042728395.1 Streptomyces sp. NPDC060205 | reverse complement strand
GGACATCGTCCCGGGCCCCTTGCTGTGCTGGTCACAGTCCAACCGTGAGTCGCTCTCAACGGCCAGGCATTCACATCCCCTTCAAAGATTCTCCGGCGTCGCCAGGCGGCTCCCGCGGCTGGTTGCCACACGCAGCACGTCTTCCAGCGCCCCAGCCAGCTGGGCAACAAGGAGAGGCAGCTCGTTGAAGTCTCCCGGCTGGTGATTGAGTACCTGAAGTGCGTACTTCAGAAGTTCGGACGCCGTGTCGAGTTGATCCGCCTCGATGCGATCCGCCAAGCGGGACATGAAGCCGTCAGCATCGCTGGTGCTCAGGTAGCACGGTTTGCCCTCTGGCCCCGCCCACGGAAGCAGCCGCAGTTCACTCTTCTCCGTCATCACCGCGTCTGTCCTCCAGTGACGTCAAAGTTGGACGTGGGTGCGCTGCCAGGCGTCCAGTCGCTCAACTGTTCACCTTCTTCGGGCGTAAGGCAGTCGGGCACGGGATGACACAGGCAGTCACAGGCTTCGTAGATCACTGGTACATCGATCGGAGCCAAGGCCGGAGAGGACTCAGCGCACGCACGGTGCGTGCCAATCCGGCAAGCAATCGAGCGATAGGAAGCGTTCGAGCTGGGAGGCTGCTGTTGAGGCAACATCAGACGACCCCCATGAACGCGGATCGCGCTTCCGCCGGCAGATAGGAAGCATCAGTAACTGCTCGACGATGTCGAGTCCGCTTCTCCCAAGCCAGCATGTACGGACGGACGAGCGCGTTCTCTTCGCCTGTCATCACGTAGCGATGCCCCGCCAAGTCGGAGGCCCGAGCCAAGATGACCGTCGGCTCGTCGGTGAGCGCGGCAGAAATGGGAACGGCCGACGGCCGGGAAGGCGTTAAGGGGCGGCGATGCCTGCCCATGGACGCGTGCCGCCCCTTGGTGAACGTGGCGGCACGGCGAATGCGGTTGAGCACGCTGAATCAGCTCCTGTCGCTGATGGCTCGGTCCTGCGACGTCGTCCGTCGCAGGGCCGTATTGCGTAAGACCGCCCAGAGAGTGCGGTCACCGAGGCTCGTGGCGAGGAGGCCGAACCGATCGGCCTCGGCCACCACCTCCAGGGCCTCCCTCCACGACTCGGCGGAGAGCTCTTCCGGCACCTCCGCTTCGACCGACGTGAACTCGGCATGTTCCTCCACGCGCGCGGGGAGTCCGACGGCAGACAGCCGGGCAGCGATGGCCGCCGCGCGAACTCCCGAAGCGGGCACAGGGCAGCCTCCGTTAACCAGCGATCACTTTGAGTGAAGCTAGTTAACTAGATTAGAGCTAGTGGACTAGATTTTCCACATGCCTGAGCAACCGCCCTACCTCCACGTCGCCGATGAGCTCCGGCGACGAATCACGGAGCATGTGTGGGAGCCAGGTGACCGGCTCCCTTCCCGCGCCCAGATCGGCCAGGAGCTCGGCGTAGGCGAGAACGTGATTCGTCGCGCGCAGGAGTTGCTGATCTCCCAAGGGCTGTTGGAAGGTCGCGCCGGATCAGGCACGTACGTCGCCGAGCCTCAGCAGCGTGTTCGGATCGTTCGATCCTCGGCACGCGAGCAGCCCAACGGATCACCGTTCCGCGCGGACATGAAAGCCGTCGGCAAGCTGGGTGATTGGGAGAGTCGGACCGACGCCAAGGTGCCGGCCCCAGCAGACATCGCGGCACGGCTGGGTGTCGACGAGGGTGCCTTGTGTGTCCGGACGTCGTACGAGTTTCTGGCCGACGGTCGGCCTGTGCAGCTGTCCACGAGTTGGGAGCCGTACGACCTCACCGCGGGGACACTCATCGTTCTTCCCGAGGGAGGGCCGCACGCCGGAGCAGGCGTCGTGAACCGCATGGCCGCTATCGGCATCACCGTGAGCCATGCCGTGGAGCAGCCCGAGCCCCGGCAGGCGACCGCCGAGGAAGCTTCGCTGCTCGGTATTCAGAAGGCCGCGCTCGTTACACACATCCGGCGGACGTACTACAGCGATCAGGGACGGCCCGTCGAGACCGCTGACATCGTGGTGCCCGTGGCTCACTGCGAGATCGTCTACGAGATCCCGATCAACCATTAGCAGGGGCCCCGGGAGCTGAGCCAGGGCATGCCAGCTCCGTGCCACATGCGTGCCATATCGTGCGGTCAACCACGGTCAATGGCGGTTCGCCGCGGTCGGAATGCGCGGATGAGCTGGGCAGCACGGACGGCGCAATGGACCTGCGCCGACCCCGCCAGCGTTCGCACCGCCCTTACAAGGCGGATGTCGGCGGTTCGAAACCGTCCGCGCCCACCAGGTCCAGGACACAGCCAAGACCCAGGTCAACCGGTGTGATGCCGGATGCCTGGGTCTTGGGCGTTTTCGGCGGGGGGTGTCGCTCCCGCCTGCGCTGGCGGGAGCGGCCCTTCGGGCGGATGCTGAAGTGGGAGAGGTGTGACGCTCTCCCCTCGCATCCAGGGATCCGTCCCAGGATCACACCCGAGGAGGCGGACATGGCCTCGCATGTCCTGCGTACGGCGCCCAGGCGGCGGATCAGGCTCGATGAGCATCTGCCGGTCGATCATCGGCTCAGCACGTTCTACCGGATCGGCGCGGGGCTCATGGGGCTCGTGCTGCTCGTCTTCGGGATCCTGGGGCTGATCGACCGGGTCGGATTCTTCGACACCCAGGGGGACAAGGTGTCGGGGCTGAGCACCAACGGCGCGCTGAGCGTGATCTCGATCTGCGCCGGGCTGCTGCTCTTCGTCGGCATGGTCATCGGCGGCAACGTCGCCTCGACGATCAACATGGTGCTCGGCATCCTCTTCATCCTCAGCGGCTTCCTGAACCTCGCCCTGCTCGACACCCAGTACAACTTCCTCGCCTTCCGCATTCCGAATGTGCTGTTCAGCTTCGTGGTCGGCGTGATGCTGATGTTCTTCGGGATGTACGGGCGCGTCGGCTCGGCCCTGCCCCACGACAACCCGTACTGGCGGTCCCGCCATCCCGAACAGGCCGAGCACGAGCAGCGGGTGAAGGCGGGGGCCGAGTTGCGCGCGAAGGCACTGGCCCAGGGCCCGGGCTCGACGGGCGCGGGGTCCGTGGGCTCCGGTCCCGCCCCGGCTCCCCTGGGAGACGGCCGTTCCGACCGCTAACCTGGGCGCATGCCTCGCTATGAATACCGCTGCCGGACCTGCGGCGACACCTTCGAGAAGAGCCGTCCGATGGCCGAGTCGTCCGCGCCCGCGGACTGTCCGGCCGGTCACGACGACACGGTGAAGCTGCTGTCGACGGTGGCGGTCGGCGGGTCCGCCTCGGCGCCCGCGCCCGCCCCGGGCGGCGCGAGTGGTGGTGGCGGTTGCTGCGGCGGAGGCTGCTGCGGCTGACACCCGCGTATCACTCACCCGCTGACGCCCGAACCCGGCTTCAGTCTGGCTTCAGCTTCCGTTCTCTAGCGTCGGGTGCGTGACCCAAAGCAGCGCACCGCAGTGGATCAACGGCCTGATGGACACGCTCGGCGCTCCCGGCGCGGGCATCGCCATCGCCCTGGAGAACCTGTTCCCGCCCATCTCGAGCGAGGTGATCCTGCCGCTCGCGGGGTTCGCGGCGAGCACCGGGCAGATGAACCTGTTCGCCGCCCTGCTGTGGACGACGGCCGGTTCGGTCGTCGGGGCGCTCGCGCTGTACGGCGTCGGCGCGCTGCTCGGCCGCGACCGCACCGTCGCGATCGCGGCGCGGCTGCCGCTCGTCAAGGTGTCGGACATCGAGAAGACCGAGGCGTGGTTCTCCCGGCACGGCACCAAGGCCATCTTCTTCGGGCGGATGATCCCCGTCTTCCGCAGTCTGATCTCGGTGCCGGCGGGCGTCGAGCGCATGCCGCTGCCCGTCTTCCTCTGTCTGACCACGCTCGGCAGCGCCATCTGGAACACGGTCTTCGTCCTCGCCGGCTACTTCCTCGGCGAGAACTGGACCGACGTCGCCGACTATGTGTCGACGTACTCGAAGGTGGTGCTCGCCGGCGCCGCCCTCGCGCTGCTGGTGCTCGTGGGCGTGCGCCTGTTCCGGCCGGGGCGCGGCGGCCGACGCCGTGAGGCGAAGGACCCCCGTACCACCCCTGCGCCCCGTACCCCTACGCCGCGTACTCCTACCGACACCTCTGCCGATACCCGTACCGACACCCCTACCGGCTCGCGCTGAGGAACTCCCCCAGAATCCGCTCCCCCGCGGCCACACCCCGCTCGGGGAGCGCGGTGACCCCCGGCGCCGTCCAGCCCGCCTCGGCCAGTTCGCCGTGGCCCGGGCGCCAGGCGCGGTCCGCGGCCAGCAGCAGGTCGGCGTCGAGCAGGGAGTCGCCGGCGGCGAGGGTGAGGTCCGCGCCCGTACGGCGGGCCACCTCCCGCATGGCCGCGCTCTTGGTGAGCGGCTTCGGTACGGCGTAGACCTTGCGGCCCTGGACCGAGACCGTCCAGCCGCGGTTCTCCGCCCAGACGGCCAGTTCCTTAGCCCAGTCCGCGGGGAGCAGTTCGCGCTCGACGACGAAGTACACGAAGAGGTCTTCCGCGACGCGCTGCTTGAGCACCCAGGCCGGGTCGGCGGTGGCCGCCATGTGCGCGCGCACCTCGTCCAGCGGGGCGCACTCGTCCGCCAGGCGCGCGGTCACCCGGGCCTGCCACTCGGGGTCGGAGACACCGTCGACGAGGAGGTGGCCGCCGTTGGCGCAGATCGCGTACTTCGCGGCGGGGCCCGGGAGTCGGATGCGGTGGTACTGCTCGCGCGTACGGGTCGTGGTGGGGACGAAGTCCGCCGCGCCGCCCAGTTCGGTGAGCAGTCCGGCCGCGGTCTCGGTCACGTACGACAGCGGCTTGTTCTGGTAGACCTCGACGCACAGCAGGCGCGGCGCCTCGGCGTCGGGGCCGGTCAGCGCCAGCGCGTTGACGGAGTAGATGAGCGTCCGGTCGAGGTCGCTGGCGACCAGGGCGCGCGGAGCGGGTCCGGGCATCAGACCGTCACCGCCCTGCCGTCGGCGCCGGTCGCGCCGCGCGTGTACTTGGGGTGGATCAACCCGACGCAGGTGTACGGGAGTTCGGCGACCTCCTCGACCGGTACGCCGCGCTGTTCGGCGAGCAGGCGTACGTGGTCGAGGTCGGCGCCCGCCCCGGCCCGCGCGAGGATCTTCCAGGGGACGCGGCGCAGCAGCACCCGGGTGGTCTCGCCGACGCCCGGCTTGACGAGGTTCACGTCGTGGATGCCGTACTCCTCGCTGATGCGCTCGACCGCCGCCCAGCCCTCCCAGGTCGGCGAACGGTCCGCGGAGAGCAGTTCCTTGACCCGGTCGTCGACCGCGTCTCCGACCTCGTCGAAGCGGGCGGAGATCGCGTCCAGGAACTCGACGGAGACGTCCGTGCCGGCGAGTTCGCGGTAGAACTTCGCCCCGTGGTAGTCGTGTTCCCCGACCAGGTCGGCGCGGAGCACCGTACGCGAAATGAGCCCGGAGACGGTGGAGTTGAGGCAGGCGGAGGGGATGAGGAAGTCCTCGCGGGTGCCGTACGTGCGCACGCAGGAGCCGGGGTCGGCGAGGACCGCAATCTCCGGGTCGAAGCCGCCGATACCGTCGGACTCCTCGAACTCCCGCAGGGCCTGGGCGAGTTCGCGGGTGATGGCGCCCTTGCCCGTCCAGCCGTCCACGAACACGACGTCGGCCGGGTCGTGGTGGGCGGCGAGGTAACGCAGCGCGTTGGCGTCGATGCCGCGGCCCCGCACGATGGAGACGGCGTAGTGGGGCAGGTCCAGGCCGTGGCGGTGCCCGGCCCAACGGCGCATCAGGACGCCGACGGGGGTGCCGGCGCGGGCCAGGGAGACGAGCACGGGCCGCGGTGAGCGTTCCGCGAGGACGGTCTCGGTGACCGCGCCGACGGCCAGGGCGATCCGGGCGGCGGAGCCGGCCAGCGCGTCGTGGAACAGCTCCTGGTACGCGGGGCTCGGCTGGTACTCCACCGGCAGCGACTCCGCGTAGTGGGCGCCACCGCTCTGGATGGCCTCCTCGCGCTCCTCGACCGGTGCTTCGAGGCGGGTGTCCGAGAGGTCCTGCAGCAGCCAGCCGACCTCGTCCGCCGCGTACGAGGAGAAGTCGGGGCCACGGAGGGGCTCGGGCAGCATCGAGGACCTTTCGACTGACTCTGGTGCGAGTTCTCTTGCCGTTCCCGGCGTTTCCGGTACGGATTCGGGGACGTACGAGGGGACGACCGCGAGCAGCACGCTGCCCGTGTGCGCGGCGAGCTGCGTCAACAGGCCGTTAGGGGCGTGCAGTTCGGGGGTGTCGGCGGCGGAGTCGACCACGGCGACGACGGCGTCGAAGCCGGCGCCCGCCACGTTGTAGGCGTACCGCTCGCCGGGCCCGTCGGCCGGGCCGTCGTGGGCGGGGAAGACGAGCCGGGTGCGGATCGCGTAGCCGGGGTCGTCGACGGCGAGCACGGGTGAGCGGGTGGTCGTGGAGTAGCGCACCTCGGCGTCGGTCAGCTTCTCCAGCGCGACACCGAGCCGCAGGGGCGCGTACATCAGCTCCTCGAAGCCGAGGACGAGGACGCGGCCACGGCGGGCGCGCAGCGGGAGCGCCTCGGCTATTCGGGCCGCCATGGCGGGCAGGGCGCCCTCCAGACGGACCCGGTGCCCGGGCGTGAAGCCGTGCCGTCCGCCGTCGGCGAGGCCCTGCGGCCAGCCGAGATCGACGCGGGCGATCGTGCCGGGCTCCGGACGGGCCCCGGAAGCCGCGTCCGCCGCCACCCGCCCTCGCCCCCGCTGCTGCTCCTGCTCCTGCTCGGCGACCAGCGCCTGCCCCTTCTCCAGTACGCCCTCGGGCAGCCGTACGGTGCCGGAGGCGGCCGTCACCAGGTCCACGGTCGCGCCGATCTCCTGGGCGAAGTCCGCGAGGCGTCCGAGGTCCGCGGCCGAGCGCATGTCGACCAGGGCGACGATCACGTACCGGCCGCGCGGATAGCGTGCGTGCAGGTCACGGATCGTGTTGAGGACCGTGTTGCCGGTGGAGAACTCGTCGTCGACGAGGACGAGCGGGCCGTCGGTGGCGAGCAGGTCCGGGTTCTCCGGGAGGAGCAGGTGCGAGGTGGCGTGCGAGTGGGACTCCTCGAAGCCGCCGGCCGTCGCGACACCCTCGACCGGGCGCCGGGTGGAGTGCAGGCAGGGGGCGAGGCCCACGCCGTCCGCGACCGAGTGGCCGAGCCCGGTGGCCGTCTCCGCGTACCCGAGGACGACGGCCCGGCCGGCCTCGTCCTCTCCGAGCAGGTCGCGTACGCGCAGCCCGAGCGCGAATCCGTAGCCGTACACGACGGCGGGTGACTGCGGTACGTGCTTGCCCAGCACGTTCGACACGAGCAGGTGCGCGCGCTTGGGGTTGCGCCGGAGCGCGAGCCCCAGGAGCTCCCCGAGCCCCTCGTCCCCGACGAGTTCCACGCCGAGGCGTCCGGCGACCCAGCTCCCGGACCAGACCTCACCGGCGGGTCCCTCGCCCGTTCCGTCGGCGGGCCCGTCGACGGGGCCACGCGCTCCGGCCCTGGTTCCGGGGCGGAAGCCCGTCGCGGACCAGACGCCGGACCCGTCGTTCACAGCCTTGTTCATGGATTCCTTGGGTGTCAGCCGGGTGTGGGTCAGCGGGTTGTGAGTCAGCGGGATGTGGCTCAGCCGGGAATTCCGGCGGCGAGCAGTTCCACGAAGCCGATGTCCTCGTTGGTGACGCCGAAGACCTCGGCGCGCTGGAGGGTGCGCTCCGCCCAGGCGCGGTGCGGCTTCACCTCGTTCATCTTGTTCGTGTACGCGGACCGCAGTACACCCCCGCCGCCCCGCTCGGGCCGCAGGATGTCCTGGGCGTCGCTGAACTCCTCGTGGCTGACCACGGACAGGGCGTGCACGGGCAGTACGTGCGAGGGGTGGATGCAGGTCTTGCCCTGCAGTCCGTTGGTCCGGTCGAGGGAGATCTCCCGCAGCAGGCCGTCCATGTCGTGCTCGATGAGGGTGGCACGCAGGGCGTCCGCCTCCGGGAGGAAGGGGCTGCGGCGCAGCTGCGGCTTGAACATGCGTTCCTGGACGCGGAAGTACTCCCACACGGGCCCGGTCACCGTGAATCCGGTGCCGTCGGCCCGCCCGAGGACGTTCACCACGTCCGCGATGACGGAGGCCACTATCTGCACGTCGTACGCCGTCATGTCGGGCGCCCTGCGCAGGCCGTACGCCGAGCAGAAGTCGGTGACGCCGAGCCGCAGGGCGAGCACGCGGTCGCGGTACTTGTCGACGGCCCGGAAGATCCCGGCGAGGGTCTCCGCCCGGGACTCGCGGTACAGCAGTTCGGGCGATTCGAGGACGGGCATGGCGAAGAGCCGCCGCTCGCTCGCGCCCTCGGCCTCGGTGAGCGCCTCCAGGAACGGGACGCCCCGCTCCTCGGTGAACTTCGGCAGTACGAATCCGGACAGGAGCCGCACGGAGGCGCCGAGCCGCTGGACGAGGTCGGGTATCTGCTCGGGCGCTCTGACCCGGATGAAGAGCAGGGGCAGCTCGTCCCCGGGACGGTCGGCCAGGTCGTGGAACTGCCGGACGAGGTTCTCCTCGGCGTCCACGACGTCCGCGTCCCCGATGGAGTCCTCCAGGCACACCACCATCGAGACGACACCACGACCGGCCTGCTTCACGATGTCGTCGGCGAGCTTCTGCCTGGTGGCAGGGCTGTAGAGGGTGGCTCCGAGCGCTGCGGCCAGCACCCGGGGCGAGGAGTCCGCGGTGAAGACACACGGCTCCTGGAAGAAGAGGCGGTCCCTCACCTCAGGGGCAATATGCCCGAAATGACGCATGAGTCTCCCCCGGGGCGGCTAGATGGCCTGACGATATGTGGCCGGTAATAGTACGTAGAGATCCGTGTCCGGGATTCCCATCGGGCATGAAATTCAGGTAACGCAGACAAACACCATTGTGCCCGCCCATCCGTGCGGCAAGCCGAACGGGAGCACACCCCCACGTTGTCGTGACCAGGGCCGAGAAGGCAGGATGACCGTATGACGCACGCCATGCTGAAGGGGTCGAACGTCCCGCTGGACGCCACGGCGGTGCGCGCCGTGCTGCGCTGGACGCCGGGACGGGGTGTCCCGGACGTGGATGCCTCCGCACTCCTCCTCGGTCCCGACGGTCGCGTGCGCTCCGACGAGGACTTCGTGTTCTACAACCAGCCCCGTCATCCTTCGGGGAAGGTCTGGCGACTCGGCAAGAAGCGCGTGAACGACGGTCTCGCCGAGGGGCTCACCGATACGATTCAGTCGGATCTGGCGGGCGTTGACAACGGTGTGGGACGGATTCTCCTTGTCGCTTCCGCCGACGACGTCACCTTCGACCGGGTACGCGGACTGCGCATCGTGGTCTTCGACGCCACGGTCGGGGACGCCGAGCCGCTGGCGTACTTCGACATCAAGCCGGAGACCGGTGAGGAAACCGCGCTGATCTGCGGTGAACTGTACCGGCGCGGTGAGGGCTGGAAGTTCCGGGCTCTCGGCGAGGGCTATTCGAACGGGCTGCAGGGGCTTGCGGCCGACTTCGGTATCTCGGTGGACGAGTCCGGGGCCGAGGAGGGGGCGGCGTCCGCCGGCGGGCGGGCCGGTTCGCAGCCGTTGCCGCCCGAGGAGCCGACCACGCAGGTGCCGCAGCAGCCGGTGCAGCCCGCGTACGGGTATCCGCCGGCCGCTCCCGCTCCCGGTCCGGAGCCGACTCGGCAGCAGCCGCCGGCCACGCAGCCGGCTTACGGGTATCCGCAGCCGACCAGTGCGCCGGCGTACGGGTATCCGCCGCCGCCTCAGCCCGCCGCGGCGGCTCCGTCCGGGTACGGCTACCCCCAGCCGGTGGGGGCGGGTCCCGACCCGGACTTCCGCCTTCCCCCGCAGGGGCCGCAGTTCATCGGCCGATAGGGGCAGCCGCCGGCCCCTCACCCCTCCTGGGGGCGCGAGCGCCTTTAGGGGCGCGGGGAACTGCGCGATCAGCCACGACGGCGCCGCAGCCGCCCCTGAACGCGCGCTCCCGAGCTCGGGGGCGCCCCGGCGAAGCCAACCGCGGGCAGCGCCTCGGCCGCGGGCCGGTGGGGGCGGGCCACGCAGTTCCCCGCGCCCCTGACGGGGCACCCAGCGTCCATCGCCGCGGATGGTTCGTGGCCGGGCGCGCAGTTCCCCGCGCCCCTTACGGGCGCTAACGGTCGGCCTTCGCCTTGTAGCCGCGGCCCCACTGCAGGCCCCAGCCGTAGAGGCGGTCCAGTTCCGCCTGGAAGCCGTACACGAACTTCACCTCGCGTCGTACCACCAGCTCGTTCTTGACGTTCTCGATCATCACGACCGCGCAGGACCGCGCCTGGGAGTGCCGCTCGTCGAGCCCGATCTCGATCCGGGGCCCGTTGCTCGGGTACAGGGTCACGATCGCGTGCGTACGGTCGAACGCGGGAGTCTGGTCGTAGATGTAGACGAAGATCAGCAACCGCTTGATGTTCTCCCGGTGGTCGAGGTTGACGAAGATCGTCTCGCCCGAGCCGGAGCCGAACCGGTCGTCACCGCTGAGCTTCACGTAGGGCGCGCCGTTCAGGTCCCCCAGGAAGCCCCCGAGCGGCTGGACGACCCCCTTGCTGCCGTCGGCAAGCTCGTACATGCAGCCGAGGTCGAGGTCGACGTTGACCATGGACTGGGTGTGCGCCTGGACCACTTCCGGCTTGAGGGCCTTGAAGGGGTGCCGCAGCAGACTGCCCCGCTGGGGCCCGCCTATGTCGGAGGTCCGCATCCGCCACGAGAGGTTGATACGGAGATTGCCGGTGGCCGCACCCTGCTTGCTGAGTGAGATCGTCTGGTTCCGTTTGGTCAGTTCGATGGCGTTGGTCGCCGCGCTGCCCGAGTCGAACTGCGTCGACCGCCCGCGCCACAGGCCTTCCCAGAAACTCATTCCCGCCCCCACCTCGACCGTTCACCCCGCCCCGACGAAGGATCGGGGCCTCATGCGCCGGGGCGGCCGCCGAGGAGTCCTCGGTGGCCGCCCCTCACAGAGCGTTCCTCAACCTGACCGGTGTCACACCCCGGACGAGACCTCTGTCTTGTCGTCCGAGGGGTCAGCTTTTCCCTCCGCGGCCTCCAGCGCCCTGTTGCGGCGGACGGAGGACCAGAAGGACCAGGCGATGAGGACGACGCCGATGAGGCCGGTGATGATCTCGTTGACCTCGAAGCGGATGGTGACCAGGAGGATCGCGGCGAGGGCGCCGATGGCGTAGTGGGC
>NZ_JBHWZP010000298.1:0-11282 GCF_042728395.1 Streptomyces sp. NPDC060205 | reverse complement strand
GCCCTGCTCGGCGTGGCCGGGAGCCGTACGACAGCGCTGCCGTGTCACTCAACTCCGCGCCATGAAAGCCCAGTTGAGTAAGGACCGGTCCATGGAGCGGACCGGAAACGTAGCGCGGCTGCCGCCCGAGCCGGAGCATGACGCGCCCATCGCTCCGACTCTCAGGAGAATCAGTGCGCTCTACTGTCCGACAGAGACTTGCCTCTCTGGCGAGCCTTCTTGTCCTGCTGTCCCTCCTATCGGCTGTGCCCGCGTCGGCCGCCGCACACTCCCTGACCGTCCGCACCGACAAGGGTTCGGTCGCGGGATCCTCGGCGGACGAGGTCGACCGTTACCTCGGCATTCCGTACGCGGCGCCGCCCGTCGCCGCCCACCGCTGGCAGCCGCCGGCGCCCGCCGCCTCGTGGACGGGCACCAAGTCGGCCACCTCCCCCGGCCCCCGCTGCCTGCAGAACGGGAGCAGCACGAGCCCGGGGATGAGCGAGGACTGCCTGTACCTGAACGTCTACACCCCGGCCAACCGGACAAGCCGTCCGCTGCCGGTGATGTTCTGGATCCATGGCGGCGGCTTCTCCTCCGGTTCCGGGGGCACGGAGGACGGCTCGCTGATCGCCCGGACCAACGACGTCGTGGTCGTCACGATCAATTACCGCCTCGGCGTGTTCGGCTTCCTCGACCTGCCCGGGCTGAGCGAGCAGGGCGCGGGCAACTACGGCCTGCTCGACCAGCAGGCGGCGCTGCGCTGGACCCAGCGCAACATCGGCGCGTTCGGCGGGGACGCGAGCCGGGTCACCATCGCCGGGGAGTCGGCCGGCGGCCACTCCGTCTGCGCGCTCCTGGCATCGCCCCCGGCCCGCGGCCTCTTCTCGGGCGCGATCATCCAGAGCGGCGGATGCCCTAGCTACACGGCCGAGCAGGCCGTCGCCCGCGGGAAGAAGTACGCGACGGCCGCCGGCTGCTCCGCCGCCTCGGCCGATCTGGCCTGCCTGCGGGCCAAGCCCGCCAGTGAACTGCAGGCCGCCGCGAAGGACTTCATCGGCGGCCTCGTGACCACTCCGCTGCCCACGTCGGGGGTGCCCGAACTGCCGGTCGCGCCGCTCGATGCCGTACGTACCGGCCGGACCGCGAACGTCCCCCTCCTCATCGGCCACACGCGTGACGAAGTGCGCAGCTGGTCGCTGCCGTTCGCGAACGCGACGAAGGATCAGTACGAGAAGGCGGTCCGCATCGAGTTCGGCGACGAGGCCGACGCCGTCCTCGCGCGCTATCCGTTCAGCGCCTACGGCGACGCGTACACCGGGGCGTACGCCTTCGGCGCCCTGTGGGGCGACAGCAGCACCTTCTTCGGCCTCGGGGGCTGCCAGTACCAGAACCTCACAGCGCAGTACGCGAAGCGTCAACCGCACACCTATTACTACGAGTTCAACGACCCGCACCCGCCCACCGGCCGGCCCTCGACCGGCTTCGATCCGGGTGCCTCGCATGCCAGCGAGATGCCGTACCTGCTGCCCTCGGCGACCTCGGCACTGCTGACTCCCGAGCAGCGGCAGCTGTCCGGCGAGATGGTGCGCTACTGGGGCTCGTTCGTGAAGCAGGGGAAGCCCGCCACCCCGGGAATCGCCGCCTGGCCCCCGTACCGGGCCGGCAAGTTCATGTCCCTGCTGCCGGGCGGTGAGAGCCGGGCACTGAAGACCGGCGTGTACGAGGCGCGCCGCCAGTGCGCCTTCTGGAACTCCGTCGACTACGACTGGCTTCCCGTCAACCCGGACCAACTCGCCGCGCAGGCAGGCGTTTCGCAGTCCTGACCCGGCAAGCGCGAAGGGCCCCCTCTCGTGGGAGGGGGCCCTTTGAGTCTCCGCGGCGGCGGAGTACCCGGATCAGTTACCGGTGTGCTCCATGTCGAGCACGATCTTGCCCACCGCCGTGCCCGAGCGCAGCCGCTCCACCGCCTCGCCGAGCGCGTCCATCCCGTAGCTCTCGTAGGGCAGTGTCAGCGCGCCCGAGGACAGGTCCGGCAGCAGGCGCAGCACCTCGGGGGCGACCTCCGGGCCGCGGCTCATCATGTTCACGGGGAGCAGGGTGACGTCCGCGAGGAAGAAGTCCGCGAGGTCCAGGGTGAGTTCGCGGCCGGCCGTGTAGCCGAGGAGCGCGGCCCGGCCGCGCGGGCGGACCAGGGTGAGGGCGTCGCGCAGGATCCGGCCGCCGACCGTGTCGATCAGGACGTCGGCCTTGCCGCCGATCGCCTCCTCGGAGAGGTCGGCGGCGAGCAGCGCCTTGGCGACACCGGGTACGTGGGCCAGCTTCGCCGGGCGGCCGACCACGCCGACCACCTCCGCGCCGGCCCGCGCCGCGAGCTGCACGGCCATGGCGCCGACCGCGCCGGACGCGCCGGTGACCAGCACCCGCTCCCCCGGCCGCACCTGGGCGATCGCGTGCACGGTCGCCCAGGCGGTACCGACCGGGGAGAAGTAGATGCAGGCCAGAGCGGGGTCGGTGCCCTCGGGCATGGCCTCCGCGGCGGTGTCCGGCACGAGCGCGTGCTCGGCCCAGGCGCCGTCACGGCTCAGGCCGAGCCCCTCACCGCGCAGCCGCACCAGGGCGCCCTCGGGATGGGTGTCCGAGGCGACGACGTAGCCGCTGCCCTGCGTGCCGGGGATGAACGGCAGCTCGGGCAGGATGCCGAACTGTCCGTCGAGGATGTTCAGGTCGAGATGGGCGGCGGTGGCCGCCGCCACCCGGACGAGGGTGTGTCCGGGGCGTGGCTCGGGCACGGCCCGCTCCCCGAGCTTCGGCAGCGTGCCGAACTCCTCAAGGAACAGGGCGCGCGACGTGGTCGACGTAGTGCTCACGTACGGTGTTCTCCATTCTTCCCCCGTTGGTCACTGCGCTTTCCCCGTAGATCACTCCGGCCCCGTTTACACCTTAGCTCCATACTTGTGCAGTACACGCATCGCGATGACGCGCAGGATCCGGTCGTAGACGAGGCCCAAAATGCCGAGGGTGATGATGCCGACGAAGACCCAGTCGATCCGGCCGTAGTTCCGGGAGGTCCAGATCAGGGAGCCGAGGCCCACCTGGGCGGCGACGATCTCGGCGGAGACGATGGTCAGGAAGCTGTTGCCCATGGCGAGGCGGGCGCCCGTGAGGATGTACGGGACGGTGGAGGGCAGCACGACGCGCTGGAGGATCTGGCGCCGGCTGGCTCCGAGGCTGGCGGCGGCCCGCAGCTTGGACTCGTTGACAGCCATCACGCCCGCGCTGGTGCTGATCGTGACGATGAAGACAGCCGTGTAGAAGATCAGTACCACCTTCGAACTCTCACCGATGCCCAGCCACACCACCGCCAGGGTCACGAAGGCGACCGGCGGGATGAAGCGGAAGAACTCGATGTACGGCTCCAGGAGCAGGCGGACGATCCTGATCTGCCCGATGAGCAGGCCGACCGGCGCGCCCACCACGACGCCCAGGCCCCAGCCGATCAGGATGCGGCGGCTGGAGGCGATGACGGAGTTGCCCAGCGTGCCGTCGGCCGCCAGTTCGCGGGCGGCCGACAGGGTCTGGCTCGGTGAGGCGACCAGGGAGGGGCCGTACTTCATGGCCACGAGCTGCCAGACACCCAGGCCGACGAGGACGGCGACGACATAGAGGCCGGCGGTACGCAGCCCTTGTCCGCCGCCCTTTCCTCCGGTGGGGCGGGTGCGTGCACGGGTCGGCGTCGGGGCCTCGGTCGTGGTGATCGTCATGCGCCCTTCGCCTCTCGGTCGAGCTGGTCGTCGAGTCCTTGGTCGCGCATGGCCTTGCGGACCTCTTCTCCGATGTCCTCGCGCAGTTGGGCGCGCAGGCGCAGGGCGGCGGGGTCGGACTCGTCGCGGGGACGCGGCAGGTCGACCGTGTACAGGGACTTGATGGAGGCCGCGGGGCCCGCCGTCATCACGGCGACCCGGTCGGCGAGGAGGATCGCCTCGTCGATGTCGTGGGTGACGAAGACGACGGTGCAGCCCGACGCACTCCAGATGCGGGCCGTCTCCTGCTGCAGCACCTGCCGGGTCTGCGCGTCGAGCGCGCCGAAGGGCTCGTCCATGAGGACGACGCCCGGTTCGTTGGCGAGCACCCTGGCGATCTGGACGCGCTGGCGCATGCCGCCGCTGAGCTGGCCGGGGTAACGGTCCGCGCAGTGCCGCAGGCCGACCAGGCCGAGGTACTCGTCGGCCACCCGGTTCTGCTCGGCGCGGGACAGGCCGCGCATGCGGGGTCCGAAGGTGACGTTCTGCTGCACCGTCAGCCAGTCGAAGAGGGCCTCGCTGCTCTGGAACACCATGCCGAGGTCCGGGTCGGGGCCGCGGACGGGCGCGCCGTCCGCGGTGAGGGTCCCCTCGCTGACCTGGATGAATCCGGCCATCGCCGACAACAGCGTGGACTTGCCGCAGCCGCTGGGGCCGAGGAGACAGAGGAATTCTCCGGCCGGGATGTCCAGATCGATGCCCTGGACGGCCTGGAAGTCACCGAAGGAGATGCCCGCGCCTTCGACGCGCAGAGCCGCTCCGCGTCCGGCTGTCGGCTCCGTGGGCGTCTGGAGGGCTGCCACGGTTGTCACGGGCGCCGCGCCCTCCCCCGGCACTGTCCTCTTCTCGATCCCCTTGATCGCCTCGGTCATCAGGACCCCTCCGCGTTGTCGGAAAGCCAGCCGCGCTGGACGGTGCGGGACACGTCGGGGCGGGCCTTGACCTTGCCGGTCTCCAGGTAGAACTGGGCCGTACTGTCGTAGCCCTTGAGGTCCTTGGCCGTGAAGTCGCGGACGCCGAAGTCGATGTCCTTCACCGCGTTCAGAGTCTGGTCGGTGGGGATCTTCGCGGCTTCCTTCGTGGCCTGTGCCGCGGCCTGGGGATCGCTCTCGATCTTCTCAGCCGCTTCCGCGAGGGCGGCGGCCACCTTGACGGCAACGCTCTTGTTGTCCTTGAGCCAGGGCGCCGTCGACAGCAGCCAGTGCTGGTAGCTGAAGCCGTAGTCGCCCGTGGTCTCCAGGATCCGCTCTCCCAGCTCCACCCCCTTGGCCGGCCACGGTTCCCACAGGACGTACGCGTCCACGTCGCCCTTCTTGGTGAGCGCCGGGATCTCGGCGGGGTCGGCCGTGACGAACTCGACCGAGTCGGGCTCGATGCCCTTCGATTCGAGGAACCGGGTGGCCGCCAGCTCGGACAGGCCCGGGACCACGGCCATCTTCCGGATCTTCGCGGGGGACTTCACACCGGGTCCCAGGACGACCTTGAGGTAGCGGCCGGAGTCCTCGTACACGAGGAGTGAGCGCAGGTCCGGGTGCTGTCCGAGCAGGCCGATGGTGGTGGCGTCGGAGTTCCCCGCCATCTGGACCTGTCCGGCACCCAGGGCGTCGACGCCTTCGCCGCCCTTGGCGAACTGGACGAGGTCGACGTCGATCCCGTGTTTGGCCCACAGTCCCTGGGCATCGGCCACGAAGAACGGCGCGTAACCGGCGTCGATACCCACGGCGATACGCAGATGGGGATCACCCGCCTTGCCGCCGGAGCCCGAACCGGCGTCGGTGGTGCCCGCTCCGCAGGCGGTCACCGCGGTCAGTACGGCGGTGAGGAGGAGGGTGCCGGCGATGCGCTTGACCGGGCGGGCTTTCGGGCGGGACGTTGTCTGCATGGTCACCTCGGAATGGGGCGCTTTGAGCCAGATGATCGGGATGCGGGCCCGCGAGTGGGCGAACGTTACTGCCGGTCGGAGGGCAGGCGCATGAGCGACGGTCCGCTCAGCGGGACACTGCGGACACGGCTCGTCGAGGGCGGTCATCTGGCGTGCTGGTCGTACCAGCCCCGCAGCAGCACGGTGTCGTAGTCGGGTGCTTTCTTGATGAGCTTCTGCGCGATGAGGAAGTCCACGATCTTGCGCGAGGAGGCGACATCGGCCGAGGTCAGGGAACGGGACGTGAAGGAGATCTCGCCGACGCCCTGCTCCGTCTGCGCCACCGGCAGCTGGGCCTGCTCGTGCGCCGCGAGGGCGGCCGCGTGCGGATCCCCGGTCACCAGCCGGTCGGCCTCCGCGACCACCTTGAACACCTTCCCGGCGAGCTCCTCGTTCTGCTTCAGCCACGTGTCGTCCGTGAGCAGCCACTGCTTGTACGTGACACCGAAGTCGCCGATGGAACCGGCGAGGTGACCGCCCGCCTCGACGCCCTTGGCAGCCCAGGGATCGAAGAGGATGTAGCCGTCGATGTCACCGCGCTGGAGCATGGTGGGGATCTCCTGGGGCGAGCTCTGCCGGATCTTCACGGAGTCCGCGTCGAGGCCGTGGTGGCGCAGGTATTCGTGGGTGGCGTACAGGCCGATGCCCTGGATCGAACCCATCGCCTTGATCTGGCGCGGCGAGGTGATGCCCTTGCGCAGGACGACCTTGAGGTAGCGGCCCGAGGACTGGAAGACGCCCAGGGCGCGCAGGCGCGGGTTGCTCACCATCTGCGGCAGCGCGGTGGAGTCCGCGTTGGCCGACATCTGCGCGGTACCGGCCGTGACCGCCTGGGCCGCGGCGGGTCCACCCTCCACCTGCATCAGCTGCACGTCGAGGCCGGCCTTCTTGAACATGCCGCGCTCGGCGGCCAGATACAGCGGGGCGTACGACCCGTCGACGCCGAGCGCGATCCGGACGGTCGGGCTCTTGCCGCCCGCGGATCCCGCCGAGTCGGTGGTGCCCCCGCCGCAGGCGGTGGCGAGGAGGAGCGCGAGCAGGGTGAACAGGACGGCTGCCGGGCGCCGTCTTGGGCGATGGAGACAGGACATCGGATGCGACCTCCGGGTCGGAGTGCTGTCGAGGTGGCGGAAACCTGGCACCCCGGCAAGCCGGTGCACAGCACGACGTCCCGCCTGGCGGACCGTCTCGACCGAGGGAGCCGCACCGTTCCCGGCGCCCCGGTAAGCGAGAAGCCGGGGCGCGGCCCCGCTTTTCAGGGGCGCGGGGAACGGTGCGGACCATTCCTTTTGCCTGATGTTCACACCCCCGCCCCTCTATGCAACATGGCGTTGCTGCACTTCAAATGGCCTGTAACGCCATGCGATGACATAAGGGGACCGCTGATGGGGTCGTACGCCGACGAGGACGTCCTGCTGCCGAATTCCGTCCTGGGCAAGGCCCAGCTGCTGCTCGCCGCGTTCGAGTCGGGGGCGGACCGCCTGCGCCTGAGCGAGCTGAGCCGCCGCTCGGGCGTACCCAAGGCGTCGGCGTACCGTCTCGCCCAGGAACTGGTGCAGTGGGGGTTGCTGGACCGGCACGGCGAGATGTACGAGCTCGGCATCAGGCTCTTTCACCTGGGGCACCGGGTGGCCGCCTCCTCGGTGCTGCGCACCGTGGCCCGCCCGCAGATGGTCGACCTGTTCACGCGGGTCCGCACGGCCGTGCACCTCGCGGTCCTCGACGGTACCCATGTCCTGTTCCTGGAGAAGATCGCCGGTGAGGCCAACGTGCTCACCCACTCGTACGTCGGCGGTCGCCTCCCCGCGTCCTGTACGGCGACCGGTCAGATGCTGCTCGCCCTGGCGGCGGACGGACCCGAGCGGGTGGCGGCGCTGGCCGGCAGGGGGCTGCCCGCACTGACCCCGCGCTCCGTCACGGACCCGCAGGTCCTTGCCCAGCGGCTGTCCAGGGCGGCGCGTCAGGGGTACGCGCTGGAGCTCGAAGGGGTCAGGACCGGAGACGCCAGCCTCGCCGTACCGGTGGCCCTGGCCGGGACGGAGTACGCGGCGCTCTCGGTCACCGGACCGATCGCGCAGGTGTCGGTGGAGCGACACCTCTCGATGCTGCGGGCCGCGGCGGACAGCATCGAGCGCGGCGTGGCGCAGAAGACCCAGGAGAGTCCGTCGTACGAAACGCCACGCGCGGCGCGCGCGGCACGCACGCCGCGCGGGCCGAAGCCGGCCGGGGTGCGTCCCGCCCATGCCGTGAGCTGAAGCCTCGCCCGCCGCTGTCTGCGGGCCATGCCCCGGAGCCCGTTCCGGGTCCGGGTTCGGGTCCGGGTCCGGGTCCGGTTCCGGTCAGCAGAACACCCCGGTGGCCCGCCTCCCCTCCCCCGTTGATCGTGAGATTCCGCAAAGGCTGCGGACACGTAAGGGGAGGAGCCGTGGTGGGACCAGACACGGACCCGGCAACACTGCGCGTGCTCGACCTGACCGATGAACTCGCCTTCCAGGGCGCCCGGTTGCTCGTCGGGATCGGCGCCGACGTCATACGGACCGAGCCGGGCACCGGCCTCGACCCGGCGGCCCGCGCGCACTGGCACGCGGGCAAGCGCTGGGTGCCGGCGGAGGACCCGGCCGAGCTCGACGCACTGGCGTCGGCCGCCGACGTCGTCCTGGAGAGCGGGCCCGTGGCGCGGCTGCGCGGCCTGCGGGAGGACGGCTCGTCCCGGTGGCCGCACGCCGTGCACGTGGTGGTGACACCCTTCGGGCTGACCGGGCCGCGCCGCGACTGGATCGGCGACGATCTGGTGCTGGCGTCGGCGGGCGGCATGACCTGGCTCGGCGGACGCCCCGACGGACAGCCCAAACCGCCGCCGCGCGAACAGGCGCTGCAGACCGCCGGCGCCCACGCGGCGATCGGGGCGCTGCTGGCCGTCGTGTCGGGGACCCCTCAGCTGGTCGACGTCTCCGTGCAGGAGGCCGTCGCCGCCACGCTGGAGACCGGCGCACTCGCATGGATCCACGCCGGACGCTTCCCCGTGCGCAACGGAGGGGTGTACGAACACGTGGCGCACCAGATCTTCGAGACGGCGGACGGGTATGTGGCCGGGGGCTACTCCGGCAGCAACCGGATGTGGACGGATCTGCTGGCGTGGATGGCCGAGCGGGGCGAGGCCGGTGACCTCCTCGACGACCGCTGGCAGGACGCCACGTTCCGGTGGCGGCAACGTCCTCATGTGGACGCTGTCGTGCGGCGGTTCGCGGCGCGGCAGCCGGCCGCCGAACTCGCCGCGGAGGCGCGGGAGCGGGCCCTGCCGTGGGCGGAGGTCGTACCGGCCTCGCGTCTGACCGACAACCCGCAGCTGCGTGACCGCGAGTCCCTGGTCACGGTCACCGGTGAAGGGCTGCCGGACGGCGGTGTCGAGGACGTCGGCTTCCCATGGGCGGCGCTGCCGCGCCCGGTCACGCTGCCCGCTCTGCACCGGGCGGAGGGCGACGCGCCGTGGCACGGCCCCGGCCGGACGCCCCATCGGGCCGAACGGCCCAAGTCCCGTGCGCTGGAGGGAGTACGGGTCCTGGATCTGACCTGGGTCCTCGCCGGTCCGTACGTGACCAAGCAGCTCGGGGAGCACGGTGCGGACATCGTGAAGATCGAGTCGCGGCACCGCCAGGACCCCACGCGGTTCGCCCCGTCGATGCATCTGCGGCCGGGCGCCGACCCCGACGACAGCGGCTACTTCATCAACTTCAACCGCAACAAGCGCGGCGTCGCCCTGAACCTGCGGACCGAGGAGGGCAGGCGTCTGCTGCGCGAACTGGTCCCGCACTGCGACGTCGTCGTGGAGAACTTCAGCCCGGGTGTGCTCGCCCGCTGGGGCATGGACTACGCGTCGCTGCGCGAACTCAACCCGGACGTGATCCTGGTGTCGATGGCGGGGGTCGGGCAGACCGGCCCCTGGCGCAGCGCCGTCACGTTCGCCGACACGCTCGCCGCCATGTCCGGCCTGTCCAGTGAGACCAGCGACCCGGGCGGCCCGCCGCAGGGCTTGACCTTCGGGCTCGGCGACATGGTCGCGGCCAATTCGGCGGTGCTCGCCACGCTCGACCTGCTGGCGCGCGGGCGGGGAGGCCACGTGGATCTGTCCCAGCTGGAGGCGATGGCCGCGACGATGGGCCCAGCAGCCCTGGAGTCCGTCCTGGGCGCCGGTGCGCCGGACCCCCGGACCGCCGAGTTCCCGAACCGGTCGCCGCGCGCCGTGCCGCACGGGGTGTATCCGGCGGCCGGGGACGACCGGTGGGTGGCGGTGTCGGTGACCGACGAAGCACAGTGGCACGCCCTGACGCGCCTCGCCGAACTCCCATGCCCCGAAGGCGACTTGGCTGCCCGCCGGGCCCACGAGGACGAGATCGACGCCGCCCTCGCCGCCTGGACGGGCCGGCACGACGCGCACAAACTGGCCGAGACGCTCCAGACGGAGGGCATCGCGGCGGCGGCCGTGGCGACCGGGCAGGACCTGGTCGAGGCCGATGAGCAGCTCGCGGCCCGCGGCTTCTACCCCGTACTGGACCACCCCCTCACCGGGCCGGTCCCGCACGAGGGCATCGTCGTACGGCTGGCGGCGACGCCGGGCGCACTCGACCGGCCCGCACCTCTCCTCGGTCAGCACACCGACGAAGTGCTGCGGGAACTGCTGGGCCTGAGCGATGAACGGTTGACGACACTGGCCGCCGAGGGAGTGACCGAGTGAGCGAGGCGAGGATGACCCAGGAGAAGCTGACGGAGGAGAAGCCCTCCGTACTGCACGTGACACGCGACGGCGCCGTGGCCACCGTCCGCGTGGACCGTCCCAAGGTGAACGCCGTCGATCCGGCGATGATCGAGGAGTTCCTCACGACCCTGCCCCCGCTGGCCGCCGATCCGGGGGTGCGCTGCATCGTCATCACCGGCACCGGCCGGTTCTTCGTCGCCGGTGCCGACATCGCCGTCATGCGGGACCTGTCCACGGAGAACCAGGCGAAGATGCGCCGCTGGATCCACGTACAGCGGATGATCGAGCAGACCCCCAAGCCGGTCGTCGCGGCGATGAACGGCCACGCGCTGGGCGGCGGTGCGGAGTTGGCGCTCGCCTGCGATCTGCGGATCCTCTCGACGCAGGCCACCTTCGGTTTTCCGGAGATACGGCTCGGGCTGTTCCCCGGGGCCGGCGGCAGTCAGCGACTGCCCCGGCTCGTCGGCCCCCACCTGGCGAAACGCCTGATCATCGAGGGGGAAGGGCTGACACCGCAGCGCGCCCTGGAGCTCGGACTCGTCGACGCCGTGGTGGCGCAGGCCGAGTTCGAGGCGACGGTCGCCGAGCGGGCCCGCCGCCTCGCGGCACAGCCGACGGGCGCCATCGCCCTGCTCAAGCGGGTCGTCGACGAGGGGTACGGGCTGCCCCTCGAACAGGCACTGGAGCGCGAGGAGAAGGGTGTCGCCGAGCTGATAGGGACGGCCGACACGGCGGAGGGGCTGCAGGCGTTCCTCGACAAGCGGGCGCCGGTGTTCACCGGGCGGTGAGGCCGCGCCGACGCGGGTGGTCCGGTACCGGGTTCCGG
>NZ_JBHWZP010000297.1:0-11299 GCF_042728395.1 Streptomyces sp. NPDC060205 | reverse complement strand
GGCCGCGGCGGGCCGCATCGCCGTCTGCGACGCGGAGACGGACGCCGATCTTGACGCCGTCGCCGGAGCCGCGCTGCGCACCGCGCCGGCCATGCGGCTGGTGGGTTCGGGCGGCCTCGCCGCCGCGGTGCGGCGCACGGTGACTCCCGTCGGCTCAGCGGAATCAGCCGCCTCGGTCAGTGCGACCGTCCCGGGCGGTTCAACCGGTCCCCGCGCCACGGCGGATGACGGCGGACGCCCGGCACCCCGGGGCGCAGAGCCGCGGCCCGTGCTGGTCGTCGTCGGCACGGCGGAGCCATCGGCCGTCGAACAGGTCGGACGGCTGGTGCGGGCGGGTGCCGCCCACCTCGCGCTGTCCGAGACCCAGCTCTTCACACCCGCCGGCCCGTTGACGCTGCCGCACCCGTCGTCCGTCACGGTCGTCACCATCGCCCCGCACGTGGCCCCCACCTCGTCGCGCCGGCTGGCGCAGGCGCTGGCCACCGCCGTCGCCACTGCGGTCGAACGTCACTCCGCGCCCCTCGACCTCGTCCTGACCGGCGGCGAGACGGCGCGGCGCACCCTGGACGCGCTCGGCGTGACCGAGCTCGAAGCCCTCGGCCAGGTCCACCACGGCGCCGTACTCTGCGCCGCCCCCGACGGCCGTGCGATCGTCACCCGCCCCGGCAGCTTCGGCGACGCCGACTCGCTGCTGCACATCGTGCGGGCGCTGACATCCGCACACCTCCCGTGAGCCCCGTCTCCTGAACACCGCGCCCGCTGTACACCCCTGATCCCTGCAACGGAAGGCCACCCATGAAGTCAGCCGCCTCTCACGCGGACACCACCACCCTCCCCGTCATCGCGATCACCATGGGGGACGGGGCAGGCATCGGACCCGAGGTGATCGTGGGCGCGCTGCGTGATGCGCCGACCCGGGAACGGTCCCGGCACGTCGTCATCGGGGACGCCGCGCGGTTGCGCAAGGCGGCGCAACTCCTCGGAGTGGCGGAGACCACCGACATCGTGTCGGTCGAATCCCCGGCGCAGGCGGCCTCCACTCCCGGGCGCATCGACGTCATCGACCTCGATGTGCTTCCCGCCGACCTCCCCTGGGGCGAGATCTCGCCGGTGGCGGGCGACGCGGCGTACCAGTACGTGCGCGTCGCCGCGGAGCTCGCGCAGGCCGGCGAGGTCGATGCGATCTGCACGGCCCCTCTCAACAAGGAGGCCCTGCGCGCAGGCGGCCACCACTTCCCCGGCCACACCGAACTGCTCGCGCACCTCACGGGAGTCGACGAGGTGTCGATGATGCTCGCCACCCCCACCGTCAAGGTCATCCACGTCACCACGCACATCGGCCTGATCGACGCGATCGCGAAAATCGAACCGGGTCTGGTGGCCCGTACCGTGCGGCGCGGCCACGAGGCCATGGTGCGGGCGGGGGTCGCGTCCCCCGTCATCGGCGTGTGCGGCATCAACCCGCACGCCGGGGAGAACGGCCTGTTCGGCTACGGAGAGGAGGAGAAGAAGATCGTTCCGGGCCTGGAAGCCGTACGGGCCGAGGGCATAGACGTCCACGGGCCGCTGCCCGCCGACACCGCCTTCTTCCTCGCCGGGCGCGGCGACTACGACCTGATCGTGGCCATGTACCACGACCAGGGACACGGCCCGGTCAAGGTGCTCGGACTCGACGCCGGGGTGAACCTGACCGTCGGCCTGCCGGTCATCCGCACCTCGGTCGACCACGGCACCGCCTTCGACATCGCCGGCACGGGCAGGGCCGACCCCGGCAGCATGATCGAGGCCCTGCGACAGGCGGCCGAGATGGCCCGGAGGCCCTCGTAGGGCGTCCGCAACGCGTAACCGTCTCTGTACTCGGCACTGCCCTTGGCCCCCAGGACCGTGGCGTCACTGATCGGCTCCAGCACGGACATGGACATGGACATGGTGCGCGGGCCTTCGGGCCGGCGGGCCGGAAGGCGGTGCACCGCAGCCGGGAGGCGAGCCGTTCGGCGAGACCGTCGTCCGGCTCGGCCCTGGCGCCACGCGGGGGGCCTGGCGGTGCCGGGCCTCACCGCCGACCGCGCACTCGACCATGCGCTCACCGGCGCTTCGTACCAGCCGCCGCACCGGCCGTGCGTTACCGTCACCTCCGCCGCGGCACCGATTCTCGTATCGGCGACGTCCCAGACGCCCGAGTCCGCGGCCTCGGCCCTCGCACCTGGCTCGGGCACCCGACCGGACCGCACCGCACCGGCTACCGCAACGGCACCTGCCGCCCCGGGCGTTCCGCCACGCCGGTGGCCACACGCCCTGCAAACCACCGGGCGTCACGAGGCCGGCCGTCAGTCGGATGGAGCCGTCCGCGGCCGCACGGAGTCCGCGATGGCGACGAGTGACTGCATCATGGCCTCCGAGGCCGGGCTCAGGCGGCGTCCGGCCGCGAGGGTGATACCGACGCGTGCGCCGACGAGGTCGAGCGAGATCGGCAGTGCGGTGAGCCGGGGGTCGCTCGCGCCGATGAGTTCCGGCAGCGCGGCGACCATGTCGGTCTCCACGAGGAGCTGGCGGATGGTGAGGAACGCGGTCGTCTCTACGCGGTTGGGGGGCAGGGAGCAGTCGTTGCGGTGGAAGAACTCCTCAAGTTCCGCGCGCAGCGCCGTCTCCACCCCCGGCAGGATCCACGGGTAGGCGATCAACTCGTCGAGCGGGATCCGGGTGCGATCCGCGAGCGGGTGTCCGCTGCGCGCGATCACGCGGATGGTCTCCGCGTGCAGCGTCTGCTGGCTCGTCCCCTCCGGAGGAACCGTCGCCAGGCGGCCGATGATGAAGTCGATCTTGCCTGCGACGAGGTCTTCGAGCAGCGCCTCCGGCGTCGCTTCGCGCACGACGATCCGCAAGGCGGGACGGTCCTGCTTGATCCGGGCGATGGCCCGCGGCAGCAGGAGGTTGGAACCCGCGAGATGGGTGCCGATGACCACGCGGCCACGGCTGGCATCGGCGATCTCCTGCAGATGCCGGCTCGCTTGGTTCATCTGCGCAAGCGCCGACCGGGCGTACTGGGTGAAGGCGTCCCCGAACTCGGTGGGCTGGATCCCCCGCGGGCCGCGTTCGTAGAGGGTGACGCCGAGGATGCGTTCGAGATCCTGGAGACTGCGGGTGACCACGGGCTGGGTGACATGGAGCGCGGCCGCGGCGCCGACCACACTCCCCTGGCCGGAGAGCGCCTCGACGAGGAGGAGGTGGCGGAATTTCAGCCGCCCGTCCAACATCCGCGGTATTTCCATACGAGAACGTTAGACCGCCTTGAGTCATGAGGCATAGGTTCACGGCTGTCTGCGTCACCACGGACATACCCGCTGGTGGAGACCGCGGTCCGTAGGCCAGGCGACAGACTTGCTCCGGCAACGGGCCTGATCCGGCAACGGACCGGTGGATCCAGGCCGTGCTGACACGTACCAGGGTCCACCGGTCCCCACTGATCCCCACTGAGCGGATGCCTCTCGGCTGGAGCTCCACCTGCCGAGGGCCGGTTCGCCCGTCAGCGACCGGCAGAGCACGTCAGCGAGCGATCGGCATCACACGTCAGCGATCGGCAGGCACGCGCCCGACCCAGCGCAGCGCGTTGCCGCCGGAGATCGCCTCGCGCTCCGCGGCGCTGAGGAAGTTGGCCTTCCGGAGTACCTGGCCCACGGGCCGTTCGCCCAGCGGGTAGGGATAGTCGCTGCCCAGCATCACGTGGTCCGCGCCGAAGGTGTCGACCAGCGTGCGCAGTGCCACGGGGTCGAAGACGACGCTGTCCACGCTGAACCGGCCGAGGTAGGACGAGGGCGGCAGCTGTGAGGTGGCGATGATGTCGGAGCGGCGATGCCAGGCGTTCTCCAGGCGCCCCAGCCAGAACGCGAACGATCCGCCGCCGTGCGCGAAACAGATCCGCAGCGAGTCCGGCACCCGGTCGAACACTCCGCCGAGGATCATGGCGAGCACGGAGAGATGGGTCTCCGCCGGCATCCCGGTCAGCCACCGCGCCATCCAGCGGTCCAACCGCGGGGAGGTGGGCATGTCCCAGGGGTGCACGAAGACCGGCGCGCCGCGCGAGGCCGCGTGCTGAAGGAAGGTGACGACACCTTCCGCGTCGAGGTCCTGGTCGCCGACGTGGTTGCCGATCTCCACGCCCACATGCCCGGCGTCCAGGCAGCGGTCGAGTTCGCGGCAGGCCGCGTCGGGGTCCTGCAAGGGGACCTGGGCGAACGGTATGAACCGTTCTCTGTCGGGTGCGCAGATCTCCAGGGCGAGATCGTTGAAGATCCGGCAGACCTTGACCGCTTCGGCGCCGCTCAGGTCGTACCCGAAGAACAGTGGTGTGGGCGAGACCACCTGAGCGTGCACCCCGTCGGCTGCCATGTCGGCCAGTCGGACCGACGCGTCCCAGCAGTTCGACTCGACGGCCCGGAACTCGGTCTCCCCCACCATGATCATCGCCTGGCGTTCGGACTCCACCCGCAGCCAGGGCCGGCCGGGACCGAGGTCAGGCCAGGCGGCGGGGACGTAATGGGTGTGTACGTCGATGACATCGGACACCGGATCAGCCCTTACCGGGGTGCAGCGTGCCGCAGTTTCCGCACGTGCGCTGCTCGACGGAGGCGTGGAAGGTCTCGAACACCGGAGGCAGGTCGGCGACGATGTCCCGCACCTGCAACTCGACCGAGTGCACCTTCGTGCCGCACTCCAGGCAGAACCAGCCGAACTGCTCCGTCGTCCCCTCGGGGCGGACGCGCTCCACCACGATGCCGATGGATCCTTCCTCCGGACGCTGGGGCGAGTGCCAGGTGTTGCCGGGCAGCAGCCACATGTCGCCTTCGCGGATGTCCACGCGCTGCGGACCGTCCTCGGTGATCACGTTGACATGCATGTTGCCCTTGACCTGGTAGAAGTACTCCTCGAACGGCTCGAAGTGGAAGTCGAGCCGCTGGTTGGGGCCGCCGACGATCTGCACGATGAAGTCACCGCTGGTGTCCCACATCGCCTTGTTGTTGACCGGAGGCTTCAGCAGGTGCTCGTGCTCGGCGAGCCACTTCGGGAAGTTGAAGACCGGAGGCAGTGACGACGTCATGAGTTCTCCTCGGTGGTACGGCCCGGCCGGCGTACGGCGATGGCCTGGATCTCGATGAGCAGATGCGGGTGGGGAAGCTGGTGGACCGCGACGGTGGTGCGCGTGGGACCGGAGGCGTCGAAGTACTCGGCCCATACGCGGTTGTAGCCGCCGAAGTCGTTCATGCTGACCAGATAGGTGGTGACCTGGGCCAGGTCGTCGAGCGTGCAGTCCACGGCGTGGAGGACGTCACGGATGTTCTCGATCACGGCCCGGGTCTGCGCCTCGATGTCGAGGTCCGTCACCCCCATCGCGTCGGCGCCGGCCCCGGCGAAGGTGTTGTCGGGGCGGCGGCTGCTGGTCCCGGAGACGAACACCAGGTCACCGACGACCTTGACGTGCGGGAATCGGCCACGGGGGGTGGCTTTCCCTTCGACTACGAGGGACTTGTCCTTTGCTTCGGCCACGAGGGATTCGTCGGTCATCGCTCCTCCGCGGGTGTGCCGGTGGTGGTGACGCTGACGGAGCCGAGTCCCGGGACGGTCGCGCTGACCGTGACCCCGCCCGGGAGGGCGACCGCGGCGGTGGCCGCCCCGGCCAGCAGCACGGAACCGGCGGGCAGGACGACGCCCTGGGCCGCGGCCATGCGTGCGATGGCCGGCAGGGCGAGAACCGGGTCACCGAGGATGTCGCTGGTGCTCCCGGTGGCCGCGACCGCGCCGTCGATCTCCAGAGTCACCTGCCGGCCGTCGAAGCGGGCCGCGTCGGAGGTGAGATCGATCGGCTGCCAGGCGCCGGTCACGAACCCGGCCGCCGAGGTGTTGTCGGCGACGACGTCGGTGAGGGAGAACTTGAAGTTCGCGTAGCGGCTGTCGATGATCTCCAGGCCGGGGGCGACCGCGTCGACGGCGGCCCGCAGCTCGGCCTCGGGATCGGCCGAGGCGCGCGGGTCGAACCGCGCACCGAGGCGGAAGGCCACCTCCGGCTCGACACGCGGGTGGATGAAGGCCTCCAGGGCCACGCTGCCACCGTCGGCGTACTCGCCGCGCGCGTGCAGACGGCCGAAGATGACGTCGGAGACGCCCATCTGCAGAGCCTTGGCCTTGCTGGTGAACCCCAGTTTCACGCCGACGAGACGGTCACCGCGGGCCGTCCGCAGATCGGAACCGAGCGCCTGCACACGGTAGGCGTCGTCCAGCGTGAGGGAGGCGGTCGGGCTCAGCTGCGCGATCGCCCGCTTGGAGGTGACGGCCTCGTCGAGTGCCGAGGCGTACCGGGAGAGGGGGGAGGTCGAGTCGGTCACAGGGCCACGCACACATTCGTCGTCTCGGTGTAGAAGTGCAGCGAGTGCTTTCCGCCCTCGCGTCCGATACCGGAGCGGCCCGTCCCGCCGAAGGGGGCCCGCAGGTCACGCAGATACCAGGTGTTGACCCAGGAGAGGCCGACGTCCATCGCCTGCGCCACCCGGTGGGCCCGGTTCAGATCGTTGGTCCACACCGAGGCGGCCAGCCCGTATTCGGTGTCGTTCGCCAGGCCGATCGCCTCCTCCTCGGTGTCGAAGGGGATCAGCGCGGCGACCGGACCGAAGACCTCCTCGCGCACGGTACGACAGGAGTTGTCCAGGCCGGTCCACACCGTCGGTTCGATCCAGGCGCCGTGCGCCAGGTCCTCGCCGAGATCGGGTATGCCGCCCCCGGCGAGGACCTCCGCACCTTCCTGCACGGCGAGGTCGAGATACGCCATCACCTTGGCCCGGTGCCCCTGGGAGATCAGCGGGCCGGTGGTCGTGCCGGCGGCGTGCGGGCGGCCCAGGCGCAGTCCCCGGGCCCGCTCGGCGATCCCGGCCGCCAGTTCGTCGAAGAGACCGCGCTGGACGTAGACCCGCTCGGTGCACAGGCAGACCTGGCCGGTGTTCAGGAACAGCGACCGGGTCAGCCCGTCGAGGGTCCGCTCCAGCGGGGAGTCGTCGAAGACGACGGCCGCGTTCTTGCCGCCCAGTTCGAAGGAGACGGGCACCACGCGCGGCGCGACCGCCTTCATGATGGTCGCTCCCGTGGAGGACTCGCCGGTGAAGGTGACCCCGTCGATCCCCGGGTGCCGGGTGAGGAACTCGCCCGCCGAGCCCGGACCGAAGCCGTGGACGACGTTGTACACGCCGCTGGGCGCGCCCGCCTCGGCGATGACCTCCGCCAGCAGGGTCGCCGTCGACGGGGTCTCCTCGGACGGCTTGACCACCACGGCGTTGCCACAGGCCAGGGCCGGTGCCACCTTCCAGGTGAGCAGCAGCAGCGGAAGGTTCCAGGGCACGATGACGGCCACGACACCGAGCGGCTTGCGCACCGCGTAGTTGAGGGCACCGCGGCCCTCGGCCGTGTCGGTCAGATACGAATCCAGACCGGCGGAGGAGATCGTGTCGGCGAAGGACCGGAAGTTCGCCGCCGCGCGGGCCACGTCCAGTTCGCGGGCGAGCGCCACCGGTTTGCCGGTGTCACGGATCTCGGCGTCCACGAACTCTTCGAAACGCGCCTCGATCCCGTCGGCGATGCGCCTCAGCAGGGCGGCTCTGTCCCGGTCCGTGGAAAGGCCCCAGCGGCCGTCGAACGCCCGGCGCGCGGCCCGTACGGCGGCATCCACCGTCTCCTGCCCGGCCTCGTGCACCACGGCGACACGGGTCCCGTCGACCGGGCTCATCTTGTCGAACGTGTCCGCTCCTTCGACGAAGCTTCCGTCGACGAAGTTCCGGAGCTGAACGACCTCGGTTGGCGAATCGTCACTCATGAGGGGACCGTACGATCGCCTTTCCATGCCCGTCCAATACCGTTCCGGGCTTCGGCCATAGCCGATCAGGCATAGCGGGAGCGGGCTGCGAGGACGGTCAGCTACGCCCGCCGTGCGAAGCCGGACGAGAGGGCACGCACACCCCGGTATGACCGTATGGCGATAGGTGCGGACGAAGTAGGCATTACCCGAGCTGCCGAGGGTCTGGCGATGATACGGACCACTGCGCATCCGGAGCCGTCAGGGCACCGGCCATGACGAGGAGGAGCAGTGCCCGCACATCGAGCAGTCCGTCCGGCGGACACCCGCGAGTTCTTCACCTGTCGACGCCCGGAGGACTATCACCCCGACTGGCCGGGCTTCTATCGGCACGCCGCACACCGCCGCCAGGAGCTGCGCTCACGGGTGCCCCATGAGGTCGACCTCACGTACGGTCCCGACGCCCACCAACTGGTGAACGTCTACCACCCGGGGCCGTCGGCTGTCCCCACCGGCGCCGGATCCGGCGACCGCCCGGTCATCGTGTACTTCCACGGCGGGCGCTGGCGCGAGGGCCACCCGGCCTACTACGACCACCTCGCCGGCCCCTGGGTCGACGCGGGCGCCGTCTTCCTGTCCTGCGGCTACCGGCTCGAACCACGCCACACCATCGCCGACGCCGTCGCGGACGCGGCTCTGGCGGTGGAGTGGGCACGCGCGAACGCCACCCGGTACGGGGGCGACCCGGAACGCATCACCGTGGCCGGGCACTCCGCGGGCGGTCACCTGGCGGCGATGGTCACGCTGACCGACAGCTCCCCCGGTCCGGTGGCGGGCACCGTGTGCATGAGCGCGCCCACCGACCTGCGGGACATGGTCGAAGACCCGGCCGAGGCCCTGCGGCTCAGCCCCGCCCTGCGGGTGAGCCGCGGCCCCGAGCGGGTGGTGGTCTCCTTCGGCGATCCGGAGCCCAACCGCAAGGCGGACGACGACCTGTGGCTGACCCGTCAGGGACGGCTGCTCGTCGAGGCCCTGACCGCCGCGGGCCGGCCACCGGTGACCGTGGCCCTGACCGCGACCGACCACATCGGCACCGCCACCGCCTTCGCCGAACCGAAGTCGGAGCTGTTCGAAGCCGCACACCAGGTAGTTTTCGGAGGCACCCGATGAGACACGACGCAACCACGGCGGCAGGGAGCGGTCGGGCAAGCGTCCTGGCGAGTTTTCGCGGGATGCGCTTCGGCGTGGTGGGATTCGCCTTTCTCGCGGTGCTGCTCGACGGTTTCGACTCCGCGTCGCTCTCCTTCGTGCTGCCCTCACTGGCGGAGCAGTGGGGCGTCGCCTCGGCCGACTTCACCCCGGCGGTGGTACTGACCAACATCGGCGTGGTGCTCGGCTACCTCGCCTCGGGCAGGCTCGCGGTGCGGCTTGGCCTGCGGCGGATGCTCATCGCCGGGACCGTGCTGTTCGCGGTGGGCTCGCTGGCCACCGCCCTGGTGCTTCCCCTGGAGTCACTGACCGCGCTGAGCACGGTCAGGTTCATCACCGGCCTCGGACTCGGCGTGGTGCTGCCCGGCGCCGTCTCCCTCGCCACCGCGCACCACCCGGACGAGCAACGCCAGACGGTCTCCGTCACGGTCACCCTCGGACTCGCCTTCGGCGGGACGGTCGCCGGTGTCTTCGGCAGCAGCATGCTGACGACGGTCGGAGCCACCGGGGTGTTCTGGATCGGCGGCGCACTGCCGCTGCTGCTGGCCGTGCTGATGGGCCGGTGGCTGCCTGCCGCGCCGGCGCCCGGGACCGCGGACGGCGCGCTGACCGCGGCCGGAACCGACGACTCGGCGACCGCCGCGCGCGAGGCGCGAGTCGGAGCGCTGTTCGCACCCGGGCTGCGCGCCGCCACCGTACTGCTGTGGATCTTCGCCTTCCTGGTCTTCATCGCCAGCTACACCCTCCAGTCCTGGGTGCCCACCTTGCTGACCGGGTACGGCTTCTCCGCCTCGCAGGCCCCGATCGGCCTGGCCTTCCTGAGCTTCGGCGGGGTCATCGGCGGCATCGTGCTCCTGCTGCTCGCCGCCCGTAAGGGGATCAGGTTCGCGCTGATGGTGATGCCGGTGATCGGCGCGGCGTCGATGGTCTGCGCGGCCACCGTCGGGACCGACCACACCGCGCTGCTGCTCGCACTCGCCGGTTCCGGCGCGGGTGTCACGGCCAGCCAGATCGGTCAGCTGACCCTCGCGGTGGCGATGTACCCGCCGGCCACCAGGACCGCCGGAGTGGGCTGGGCCGCGGCCCTGGGCCGGGTCGGCTCGATCGTGGGTCCGGCCACGGCGGGTGTCCTCCTCGCGCTCTCGCTCCCCGGCGACGACATCGTGCTGCTGACCGCCATTCCGGTGGTGGTGGCGGCCGTGAGCGCGGCGGTGCTGTGGCGCCTGCCCCACGCGGCCGACCGGACGGGCGGGGCCGAGGACGCGGAACCGAAACAGCGGGAGGTGACGGCACGATGAGTGGTTGGTTCGATCTCGGTGACGTCGCGGTGGTGCCGATCGTGGAGACACCGCGGCTGCTCATCGACCCGGCGGAGTTCTTCCCCGGACACCCGGGCGTGCCCTCCGGCTGGGCCGCAGAGGAGCCCTGGTCCGAACCCGGGCGGGGACAGCTGGTCTTCACCATGCAGGCCTTCCTGGTCGTCACCCCGCACGAGCGGATCCTCGTCGACGCCTGCGTCGGCGACGGGAAGCACCGCGGCAGGCCGGAGTTCGACCGCCTGGACAGCGGCTGGTGGCAGCGGTTCACGGCGACCGGGCTGTCCGCCGACGACGTGTCCACGATCGTCCTCAGCCATCTGCACGTCGACCACGTCGGCTGGGCGACGCGGTGGTCGGACGGGCGCTGGCAACCGGCCTTCCCCAAGGCCCGGCACGTGCTGACCGCTCCGGAGTACGACTACTGGCGCTCGGCGGCGGGGGCCGCGGCGATGACCCGGACCGGCGACTACCTGGCCGACAGCATCGAGCCGGTCGCCGAGGCGGGGCTGCTGGATCTGACACCCCCGGACGCCGGGATCGGCCCGCATGTGCGGCTGTGCCCGGCACCGGGTCACACCCCGGGCAACACAGCCGTCCTGGTCACCGGTTCCCGGGCCCGCCTGCTGCTCACCGGCGACATCCTCCACCACCCGCTCCAGTTGATGGACCCGGACGCCAGCACCCGGTACTGCGTCGACCCCGAACTGTCGGCGCGCACCCGCAGGCGGACGCTGGAATGGCTCGCCGACACGGGAACCGCGATGGTGCCCGCGCACTTCGCGGCCCCGTCCGCCGGCCGCGTCGGCCGTCACGGCTCCGGGTTCACCTTCGCCCCTGCCGCTGATCTCCATCGCCCGGGCCGGTACGTGGTGGCGGGCGAGCCCGCCACCCGATGACGGACCGGCGACGACCGCTGTGCCTCGGAGGACGTCGTCCTCCG
>NZ_JBHWZP010000296.1:0-11346 GCF_042728395.1 Streptomyces sp. NPDC060205 | reverse complement strand
GGGCTGGCCCCCGAGTCGTTGACGGGAACGGGTAGGGGCGGCGGGGGCGAGAAAACGCCACCCCAGCCAGCACCACACCCATCCCCGCGAGCACCCGCCACCCCACCTCCTCGCCCAGGACCAGCGCCCCCATCCCCACCGACACCACCGGCAACAGGTAGCCGACAGTCGCCGCACTCGTCGGCCCCTCGTCCGCGATCAACCGGTAGTTGAGATAGAACGTCACCCCCGTGCCGAGCACCCCGAGCGCCCCCACCGCCAGGAGCCCCGTGACGTCCGTACGCACGGCCCCCGCCGCGGGAAGCGCCAGCGTCGTCCACGCCGTGGCCGTCAGCAGCTGAGCCGCCGAGACGGCGAGCGGCGCCCCCCGCCCCGTAAGCGTGCGCGCCATGTACGCGAAGGCCACCGCGTAGCTCGCCGCCGCACCCAGCAGGGCCAGCGCGCCCCAGGTCAGCAGCCCCGAGCGATGCCACGGGGCGAAGATCAGGAGCGTACCGGCGAAGCCCAGGAACAGGCCGGTCAGCCGCACACGGCCGAGTCCGCGGTCCGTGCCGAGCGCGATCCCGATCAGCAGCGACCACAGGGGAGTCGTCGCGTTCAGCACGCCCGCGACACCCGAGTCCACCGTCTGCTCGCCGACGCTGAACAACGCGAACGGCACGGCGTTGCAGAAGAGGGCCGCGACGACGAGGTGGCCCCACGTCCTGCGGTCGCGCGGCAGGCGCTGGCCCGCGGAACGGGCCAGGAGCAGGAGCACGGCCGTGCCCAGCGCGCAGCGCGCGATGGTGATCTGGGCGGGGGACAGCCCGTGGTTCAGGGCGAGTTTGATCCACAGGAAGCCCGAGCCCCAGAGGAGCGCCAGGGCGGCCATGCGGAGCGTCGAGGTGAGCGGCATGCGTCCACGGTGAGCCACGGGTGACGTAAGGACAAGTGAAAGATCTTGCATGCACTGTTAACCTCACCTACATGCTCGATGTGCGACGCATGCAGATGCTGAGAGCCGTGGTCACCAGCGGGTCCGTGACGGCGGCGGCGACCCGCCTCGGCTACACACCCTCCGCGGTCAGCCAGCAGATCGCGGTGCTGGAGAAGGAGGCCCGCACGCCGCTGCTGGAGCGGGTCGGCCGGGGCGTCCGGCCCACCGAGGCCGGACTGCTCCTCACCGGGTACGCGGACGCTATCGGCCGCCAGGTCGCCGAGGCCGAGACCGCGCTCGACGACCTGCGGGCGGGCCGGACCGGGCGGCTCGCGGTGCGGTACTTCGCGACGGCGGGGGCCGCGCTGGTCGCCCCGGCGGTGGCCCGGGTGCGGGCCGAACACCCGGGCGTGCAGATCGAGTTGAAGCTCACCGATCCCGAGGATCCGCTGCCGGACGTACGGGAGGGCCGGGCGGACCTGGCCCTCGTGGTGCGCCCGGAGGGGGAGGGGCCGGAAGGGGAGGAGGCAGGGGGTGACGGCGTACGGCTCGTGCCGCTGCTCGACGATCCGTATCGCGCCGTGCTGCCGAAGGGGCACCCGCTGGCGGGGCGGCGGACCGTGGCGCTGGCCGACCTCGCGGAGGAGCCCTGGGTCGGCAGCGAGTGGCCGGGGCCCTGTCTGGACGCGCAGCTCTCGGCGTGCGAGGCCGCCGGCTTCCGGCCGCGGTTCGTGGTGGAGAGCGAGGACTACGTGACCGCGCAGGGGTTCGTCGCGGCGGGGCTCGGCGTCAGCCTGGTACCGCGCCTGGGCCTGGGCAGCCGGCACCCCGGAGTGGTCGTACGGGAGGTCCGGCGGCCCGAGCCGGTGCGGGCGATCTTCGCCGCCGTGCGGCAGGCGGCGGCCCCGAAACCCGCGCTGCGAAGCTTCCTGGAGGCGCTGCGGGAGGCCGGGGGAGGCGGGGAGTGACCCGGTCGTCCCGGTCGCTCAGGCCTTGGTGCTCGTCCTGGTCCTGATCCTGCCCAGGATCCTGCTCCCGGGGCCGGCGTCGGTCCTGGGAGGGACCTCTCGCGGAAGCGCGTACGGCAGCGCCCCGTACCAGAGCCTCGCCACCAGGTAGCCGAACGCCAGGCACGCCATGCCGCCCACCGCGTCCAGCCAGAAGTGGTTGGCCGTGGCGACGATGACCACCAGGGTCGCCACCGGGTACAGCAGGCCCAGGACGCGGACCCAGGGGACCGAGGCCAGGGCGAAGATCGTGAGGCCGCACCACAGGGACCAGCCGATGTGCATGGACGGCATCGCGGCGTACTGGTTGGACATGCTCTTCAGGTCGCCCGAGGCCATCGAGCCCCAGGTCTGGTGGACCACGACCGTGTCGATGAAGTCGTTGCCGTTCATCAGGCGCGGCGGGGCCAGCGGATACAGGTAGTAGCCGATCAGGGCCACACCCGTGGTGGCGAAGACGACCGTGCGCGTGGCCGCGTACCGGCCCGGGTGGCTGCGATAGAGCCACACCAGGACGCCGATGGTCACCACGAAGTGCAGGGTCGCGTAGTAGTAGTTCATGCCGACGATCAGCCAAGTCATCGAGTTCACGGCGTGGTTGACCGATTCCTCGACGGCGATGCCGAGGTGGTGCTCCATCCTCCAGAGCCAGTCGGCGTTCTCCAGCGCCTGGGTCCGCTGCTCCGGAACCGCGTTGCGGATCAGTGAGTACGTCCAGTAACTCACCCCGATGAGCAGGATCTCGAACCAGAGCCGGGGGCGGCGGGGCGTACGCAGCCTTCGCAGGAGACGGTGTCCCGCGCTGCCGTGCGCCTCGTCCGCGACGGGCTGTGGAGGGGCCTGCTCCTGGCCTTCCAGTGTCGTCACGGTGCTCTCACCCATAGGGACAGAGTCTGCCAGATGAGCCTTTCTCGACCGATCATCCCTTGGGTGGGTTCCGGCCGCACGTTCTACACCTGAAGTAGGTGGGCCACCACTTCCTGCGCACGACCACGCCCGCCCAGCACCCCTACGTGATACCCCTGGGCGGTACCTCTGACGTGGTGTTCCTACGAGCGGTTGCGGTCCCCGGGGGACGAGGCCGTCGAGCCCCGCACCACCAGCTCGGGCATGAACACGAACTCGCTGTGGGGCGCCGGGGTCCCGCCGATCTCCTCCAGCAGCGTGCGCACCGCGGCCTGGCCCATCGCAGGCACCGGCTTGCGGACCGTGGTCAGGGGCGGGTCGGTGAACGCGATCAGCGGGGAGTCGTCGAAGCCGACGACGGAGATGTCGTCCGGGACTTCGAGGCCGCGCTGCCTGGCCGTCCGTATGGCACCCAGCGCCATCATGTCGCTCGCGCAGACGATCGCCGTGCAGTCGCGGTCGATGAGCGCCGCCGTGGCGGCCTGGCCGCCCTCCAGCGTGTACAGCGAGTGCTGGACCAGGCGCTCCTCGATGTCGGACGTGGCCAGCCCCAGCAGGTCCTGCATCGTGCGGACGAAGCCCTCGATCTTGCGCTGCACCGGCACGAACCGCTTGGGGCCCAGCGCCAGGCCGATCCGGGTGTGGCCGAGCGAGACGAGGTGGGTGACCGCGAGGGCCATCGCCGCCCGGTCGTCCGGGGAGATGAAGGGCGCCTGCACCTTCGGCGAGAAACCGTCGATGAGGACGAACGGCACTCCCCGCCCGCGCAGTTGCTCGTAGCGCTGCATGTCCGCGGAGGTGTCCGCGTGCAGTCCGGAGACGAAGATGATGCCGGCGACCCCCCGGTCGACCAGCATCTCGGTCAGCTCGTCCTCGGTGGAGCCGCCCGGGGTCTGGGTCGCGAGCACCGGCGTGTAGCCCTGCCGCGTCAGCGCCTGGCCGATGACCTGGGCCAGGGCCGGGAATATCGGGTTCTCCAGCTCCGGGGTTATCAGCCCGACGAGCCCCTCGCTGCGCTGGCGCAGCCGTACGGGCCGCTCGTAGCCGAGTACGTCGAGCGCGGCCAGTACGGACTGGCGGGTGGTGGCGGCGACGCCCGGCTTCCCGTTCAGGACCCGGCTGACGGTCGCTTCGCTCACCCCCGCCTGCGCTGCGATGTCGGCAAGCCGTGTGGTCACGGGATTGGACTGTACCGGCCGGGGATCGCGTTGCCCACTGAACGAACGCCGTGCACGGGCACTTGGACGGCCCGCTCCGGGCTGCTGCGTCATCGCGTTCCCTCGTGATTCTGGTCGGCAGTGTCGTGGCGGGGTGGTCGTCGTCCGCCGCGTGCGCCCGTGCGGACGGGGTGCTTCCTGCAAGGCGCCGAGCGCCGATGATCCTCGCGCCGGACGAGTATGGCAAGAGCTTGCAGAGTCTTGCACGGCGGGCCCGCACCCTACGAATGCCCCTGTGGCAAGGCATCGCGGCAGATCGGGACGGTTCCGAAGAGGTCACGGCGGGGTAACTGTCTGCGGGTCTTGCACTTTTTTGCTGCAAGGTCTTTCGCGCCGCTTACATCGCTGTTACGTTCACGCTGCCCGACGGCGGCAACGGTGCGGTCGGCGAGTCGGCAGGGACGGCGGACGGGACCGCCCCCTCGAAGCACACGGGCTTTCACCCTCAAGGAGAACTCATGCGGCGTGGCATAGCGGCCACCGCACTGGTGGCGTCCCTCGCTCTCACGGCGACGGCCTGCGGCGGAGACGGCGACGACAGTGGCAAGGCGGACGGCCCGGTCACCCTCACGTGGTGGGACACGTCCAACGCCACCAATGAGGCACCGACGTACAAGGCCCTCGTGAAGGAATTCGAGAAGGCCAACCCGGACATCAAGGTCAAGTACGTCAACGTGCCCTTCGACCAGGCGCAGAACAAGTTCGACACCGCCGCCGGTTCCAAGGGCGCCCCGGACATCCTGCGTTCCGAGGTCGGCTGGACCCCCGCGTTCGCCAAGAAGGGCTTCTTCCTGCCGCTCGACGGCACCGAGGCCCTCGCGGAGCAGGACAAGTTCCAGCCCAGCCTGATCGAGCAGGCCAAGTACGAGGGCAAGACGTACGGTGTGCCGCTGGTCACCGACACCCTCGCGCTGGTCTACAACAAGGAACTCTTCGCGAAGGCCGGCATCGACGCGGCGCCCACCACCTGGGCCGACCTCAAGACGGACGCCGGCACGGTCAAGGAGAAGACGGGCGTCGACGGCTACTGGGGCTCCACCCAGGCCTACTACGCGCAGTCGTTCCTGCACGGCGAGGGTACCGACACGGTCGACGCCGACGCCAAGAAGATCACCGTGAAGTCGCCCGAGGCGGTCAAGGGCTACAAGACCTGGCAGGGCCTGTTCAGCGGCAAGGGCCTGCACAAGGCGGACACCACCGCCGACGCGTACGCCCACATCCAGGACGCCTTCGTCAACGGCAAGGTCGCCTCGATCATCCAGGGCCCGTGGGAGATCACGAACTTCTACAAGGGCTCGGCCTTCAAGGACAAGGGCAACCTCGGTATCGCCACCGTCCCGGCCGGCTCCGGCGGCAAGGCGGGCGCCCCGACCGGCGGCCACAACCTCTCCGTGTACGCGGGCTCGGACAAGGCCCACCAGGAGGCGTCGCTCACGTTCCTGAAGTTCATGACGTCGGCGAAGTCGCAGGAGACCATCGCCCTCAAGAACTCCACGCTGCCGACCCGCGAGGACGCCTACACCACGGAGGTCAAGTCCGACCCGGGGATCGCCGGCTACCAGGGTGTGCTCGCCGCCGCCCAGCCGCGTCCGGCGCTGCCCGAGTACAGCTCCCTGTGGGGTCCGCTGGACACCGAGCTGCCGAAGATCGCCGGTGGCAAGGAGTCCCTGGACAAGGGCCTGAGCAACGCGGAGACCGCGATCGCCAAGCTGGTCCCGGACTTCAGCAAGTGACACCGGGTGGCCGCCGGATCCGTCCCCGCGCAGCACGCCTGGACGGATCCGGCGGCCACCGGCCCACGACTGGCCCATGACCGGCCCGTCGGCCCACGACCGGCCCCCAGGCACAGGCCCGCAGACCCGGCGGCCTGCCGATCAGCCCTGATTTTCCAGAAGGTGTCGAACCATGACAGTCGTCATCGACCGCGCGACCGGCAAGCGCCGGGGGAGCCGGTCCCCGCGCCCCGGCCCGCTCCAGCGCATGAAGCGCGCGTACCAGAAGTACTGGTACGCGTACGCGATGACCGCCCCGGTGGTCGTCGTCCTCGGTGTGCTGGTGCTCTATCCGCTGCTGCGCGGCATCTACCTGACGTTCACCGACGCCACCAGCCTCAACTCGGCCCGCACGATCGGCGTCAACCACATCGACGCCACGTACGAGTTCATCGGCCTGGACAACTACGCCGACATCCTGTGGGGACCGACCGCGTACGACCGGTTCTGGTCGCACTTCATCTGGACGATCGTGTGGACGGCGCTGTGCGTGCTGCTCCACTACGTCATCGGGCTCGGACTGGCGCTGCTGCTCAACCAGAAGCTGAAGGGCCGCACCTTCTACCGGCTCATCCTCGTCCTGCCGTGGGCCGTGCCCACCTTCGTCACCGTCTTCGGCTGGCGGTTCATGCTCGCCGACGGCGGCATCATCAACTCCATGCTGGACGCGGTGCATCTGCCCTCGCCGCTCTGGCTGGAGGACACCTTCTGGCAGCGGACCGCCGCGATCATGGTCAACACCTGGTGCGGTGTGCCGTTCATGATGGTCTCGCTGCTCGGCGGACTGCAGTCCATCGACCCCGTCCTGTACGAGGCCGCGGAGATGGACGGGGCCAACGCCTGGCAGCGCTTCAGGAACGTGACCCTGCCGGGTCTGCAGTCGGTCAGCTCCACCGTCGTCCTGCTGGGCGTCATCTGGACGTTCAATCAGTTCGCCATCATCTTCCTGCTCTTCGGCGACACCGCGCCGGACGCGCAGATCCTCGTCACCTGGGCCTACTACCTGGGCTTCGGCCAACAGCCGCGCGACTACGCGCAGTCCGCCGCGTACGGCGTCCTGCTGCTCTCCATCCTGATCGTCTTCACCTCCGTCTACCGCCGCTGGCTGGCCCGCAATGAGCAGCAGCTCGCGATCTGAGGCAGGAGCCCCCATGAGCACCACGACCGTCAAGACCCCGCCCCCGGTGGACGGGGCGCCCGCGGGCACCGCACCGGCCGGCAAGGGGCCGCGGCGCGGCGAGCGCAGCCGCGCCGGGGCCCTGACCTCGCACGGCATCCTCGCCGTCGCCAGCCTGATAGCCCTGTTCCCGATCGCCTGGCTGATCTATCTCTCCCTCGGCCCGGACAAGGACGACTATCTGCACCCCGGGGGCATCCTCGGCAAGATGACGTTCGACAACTACACGTTCGTGTTGCAGCACACGCCGTTCTTCGACTGGCTGTGGAGCACGCTCGTCGTGTCGCTGGGCACGACCGTCATCGGCGTCCTGGTCGCCGCCACCACCGGCTACGCGGTCTCGCGCATGCGCTTCCCCGGCTACAAGAAGTTCATGTGGGTGCTCCTGGTGACCCAGATGTTCCCGGTCGCGGTCCTGATGGTCCCGATGTACGAGATCCTCAGCGAACTCCAGCTGATCGACAACTACTTCGGCCTGATCCTCGTCTACTGCTCGACGGCCGTGCCGTACTGCGCGTGGCTGCTCAAGGGGTACTTCGACACGATCCCCTTCGAGATCGACGAGGCCGGGCGCGTCGACGGGCTCTCGCCCTTCGGTACGTTCGCGCGGCTGATCCTGCCGCTCGCCAAGCCGGGGCTCGCCGTCGCCGCGTTCTACAGCTTCATCACCGCCTTCGGTGAGGTCGCGTTCGCCTCGACGTTCATGCTGTCCGACACGAAGTACACGTTCGCGGTGGGGCTGCAGAGCTTTGTCAGTGAGCACGACGCGCAGCGGAATCTGATGGCTGCGACGGCTGTGCTCGTGGCCATTCCGGTGTCGGCGTTCTTCTATCTCGTGCAGAAGAATCTGGTGACCGGGTTGACCGCGGGTGGCACGAAGGGTTAGCCGTACGCGGCGAGCTGCGGGGTTGTCTGTCGTCCGACGGCGCGTCGTGGCTGGTCGCGCAGTTCCCCGCGCCCCTTTGGGGCGCTCCTCCGTCACGTATCTAGGAAGCCATGAGCCAGCAGTATTCCGCCGACTCGGCACCGAAATCCGCTCTTGTGACCGTCGCCGATCGCCGCGACTGGTGGCGGGACGCGGTGATCTACCAGGTCTATCCGCGCAGCTTCGCCGACAGCAACGGTGACGGCATGGGCGATCTGGAGGGCGTACGTTCCCGACTCCCGTATCTGCGCGACCTCGGCGTCGACGCCGTGTGGCTCAGCCCGTTCTACGCCTCGCCGCAGGCCGACGCCGGATACGACGTGGCGGACTACCGGGCCGTGGACCCCATGTTCGGCAACCTCCTCGACGCCGACGCACTGATCCGCGACGCCCATGAACTGGGTCTGCGGATCATCGTCGACCTCGTCCCCAACCACTCCTCCGACCAGCACGAGTGGTTCAAGCGCGCCCTCGCGGAGGGCCCGGGCTCGCCGACCCGGGAGCGCTACCACTTCCGCGCCGGCCAGGGCGAGAACGGTGAACTGCCGCCCAACGACTGGGAGTCCATCTTCGGCGGCCCCGCCTGGACCCGCGTCACCGAACCGGACGGCACCCCGGGCGAGTGGTACCTGCACCTCTTCGCGCCCGAGCAGCCCGACTTCGACTGGGACCACCCGGCGGTCGGCGACGAGTTCCGCTCGGTGCTGCGGTTCTGGCTCGACATGGGCGTCGACGGCTTCCGGATCGACGTGGCCCACGGTCTTGTGAAGGCGGAGGGGCTTCCGGACCTGGGATCCCACGAGCAGTTGAAGCTCCTGGGCAACGATGTCATGCCGTTCTTCGACCAGGACGGGGTGCACGAGATCTACCGCCAGTGGCGGCTCGTGCTCGACGAGTACTCCGGCGACCGCATCTTCGTCGCCGAGGCGTGGACGCCGACCATCGAGCGCACCGCCAACTACGTGCGCCCCGACGAACTGCACCAGGCCTTCAACTTCCAGTACCTGAGCACTCATTGGGACGCCGAGGAGCTGCGTGCCTGCATCGACCGCACGCTCGACGCGATGCGGCCGGTGGGCGCCCCCGCCACCTGGGTGCTGTCCAACCACGACGTGACCCGGCACGCGACCCGGTTCGCCAACCCGGCCGGGCTCGGCACGCAGATCCGGCTCGCCGGAGACCGTGAACTGGGTCTGCGCCGGGCCCGCGCGGCCACTCTGCTGATGCTCGCGCTGCCCGGGTCCGCGTACCTGTACCAGGGCGAGGAACTGGGCCTGCCGGACGTCGTCGACCTGCCGGACGAGGTCCGCCAGGACCCCGCGTACTTCCGGGGCGCCGGCCAGGACGGATTCCGCGACGGCTGCCGGGTGCCGATCCCGTGGGACCGCGAGGGCTCCTCGTACGGCTTCGGCGGCGGGGGCAGCTGGCTTCCGCAGCCCGCCGGATGGGGCGAGCTGAGTGTCGAGGCGCAGACCGGGGTCGCCGGCTCGACCCTGGAGCTGTACCGGGCCGCGCTCGCCGCGCGCAGTGAGCAGGCCGACCTCGGCGCGGGCGACCGGGTCGAGTGGCTGAAGGCGCCCGAGGGCGTGCTGGCCTTCCGTCGCGGGGCGTTCGTGTGCACCGCCAACACCGGGGGAGAGGCGGCGACCGTCCGCGCGTACGGGCGGGTGCTGCTCGCGAGCGGCGAGGTGACCGTCACGGACGACGGCGAGGCGAAGGTGCCCGCCGATGTCACCGTGTGGTGGATCGCCGACTGACCGTTCGCCGGCCGAACCGACGCCTCCTGTAAGAAGTTTCAGGAATTTTCAGAAGCCCGTCTTCCGCTTTGGGAGGCGGGCTTCTACGATCTGCGGCACCGCACTGCTGTTGAATATTGCAGCAAGAACCTTCAACGGAGAAGGGACCCCCACACATGGCAAAGAGAGCACTGTCCTGTGCGCTCGCCGTGGCGGCCGCCGCGTTCGTCGTCCCCGCGAGCGCCGCCGGTACCGCCCACGCCTCCCCACCGGGCACCAAGGACGTCACGGCCGTCCTCTTCGAGTGGAACTTCGCGTCCGTGGCCAAGGAGTGCACCAACCGGCTCGGGCCCGCCGGTTACGGATACGTCCAGGTCTCCCCGCCCGCCGAGCACATACAGGGCGCGCAGTGGTGGACCTCGTACCAGCCCGTCAGCTACAAGATCGCCGGGCGCCTCGGTGACCGCACGGCCTTCCAGAACATGGTCAACACGTGTCACTCGGCGGGCGTGAAGGTCGTCGCCGACACCGTGATCAACCACATGTCGGCGGGCAGCGGCACCGGTACGGGCGGCTCGTCCTACACGAAGTACAACTACCCGGGTCTGTACTCGTCGTACGACTTCGACAACTGCACCGCGCAGATCAGCAACTACCAGGACCGCGCGAACGTCCAGAACTGCGAACTCGTCGGACTCGCCGACCTCGACACCGGCGAGGAGTACGTCCGCTCCGCCATCGCGAAGTACCTGAACGACCTGCTGTCGCTGGGCGTCGACGGGTTCCGCATCGACGCGGCCAAGCACATCCCGGCGACCGACCTCGCGAACATCAAGGGCCGGCTGAGCAACACGTCCGCGTACTGGAAGCAGGAGGCCATCTACGGGGCCGGGGAGGCGGTTTCGCCGACCGAGTACACCGGCACGGGGGACGTGCAGGAGTTCCGGTACGCGTTCGACCTCAAGCGCGTCTTCAACAACGAGAACCTCGCCTACCTGAAGAACTACGGGGAGGGCTGGGGGTACATGAGCAGCGGTGTCTCGGGGGTCTTCGTCGACAACCACGACACCGAGCGCAACGGGTCGACGCTCAGCTACAAGGACAACGCGAACTACACCCTCGCGAACGTGTTCATGCTGGCGTATCCGTACGGGGCGCCCGACATCAACTCGGGGTACGAGTTCTCGTCGACGGACGCGGGGCCGCCCAACGGGGGCTCGGTGAACGCCTGCTGGCAGGACGGGTGGAAGTGCCAGCACGCCTGGCCGGAGATCCAGTCGATGGTGGGCTTCCGCAACGCGGTGCGGGGGGAGTCCGTCTCCAACTGGTGGGACAACGGGGGTGACGCGATCGCCTTCGGGCGGGGCGGCAAGGGCTTCGTGGCGATCAACCACGAGTCGTCGTCGCTTTCCCGCACGTATCAGACGTCGCTGGCGGCGGGCACGTACTGCAATGTGCAGGCGGGTTCGACGGTGACGGTGAACAGCTCCGGCCAGCTGACGGCGACGCTCGCCGCGAACACGGCGCTGGCGGTGTACGCGGGCAAGTCCAGCTGCTGACTCACCTCCGGGCCGGTGGGGGCGGGCCTTAAGGATTGCGCAGTTCCCCGCGCCCCTGAAAACCCGCGTTCGTCTGCGGGCCGATGGGGGCGGGCCCAACCGATTGCGCAGTTCCCCGCGCCCCTTTTAGG
>NZ_JBHWZP010000295.1:0-11470 GCF_042728395.1 Streptomyces sp. NPDC060205 | reverse complement strand
GGGGTCCCGGCCACCCCTGTCTCCTCCCCGTCACGGGAGAGCCCGGCCGCCGGCCGCCGTCCCCCGAGGGCGGCCGGCTGGGGAAGGTCCGTCAGCTGGTGGGCATCAGGACCGTGTCGATGATGTAGACGTTGGCGTTGGCGGTCTTCACGTTGCCGCAGACGACCTTCGCGGAGTCGTTGACCTTGTAGGACTCGCCCGAGCCGGAGGTCGTCAGCTTCGACTTCTCCAGGGTCGGGAAGGAGCCGTTCTCCAGGTCCTTCGGCGCGAGCTTCTGACCCACGACGTGGTACGTGAGGATCTTCGTCAGCGTGGCCTTGTCGGCGAGGACCTTGTCCAGGTCGGCCTTCGGGATCTTCGCGAAGGCGTCGTTGGTCGGGGCGAACACCGTGATGTCCTTGGCGTTGTTCAGGGTGTCGACCAGACCGGCCTTCTTCACGGCCGTCACCAGGGTGGACAGGGCCGGGTTGTTGGAGGCGGCCGTGGCGACCGGGTCCTGGGCCATGCCGTCGAACGAACCGGAACCGCTCTTCGGCACCGACGCACAGCCCGGGCCGAACGGCTCGTCCGTCGTCGCGGTGTCGCCCGAGCTGCCCATGCCGTCGTCGGACTCGGTGGCGGAGGCCGAAGCCTTGCTGGAGGAGTCCGACTTGGCGGAGTCGCTGCCGCTGTCGGAGCAGGCGCTGAGGGACAGCGGGAGAACGGTGGCCGCGGCCACGATCACGGCGATACGGCTGATGCGAGTGTTCATGGTGTTTCTCCTATGGGTTGACACAGCCGGGGCTGCGTTCATTCGGGGGTCGGACATGTGGCTCGGGGTGTATGGCTGGGGGGAGTTGGTCCGTGCTGTCACTCGACGGTGACCACGACCGAGTGCCGGCCGCTCGCGCCGTCGGGGACGGTTCTGGTGCGCTTCTCGGTCTGCACCTCGCCGGTGCGGTCCGTGGCGCGCACGGTGAGGGTGTGACCGCCCTTGGTGGCCCGCCAGTCGTAGGACCACTGGCGCCAGGTGTCGCGGGAGTCCTCGGCGGCGAGCCGGGCCTCCTGCCAGGGGCCGTCGTCGACCTGCACCTCGACCTTGTCGATACCGCGGTGCTGGGCCCAGGCGACCCCCGCGACCATGACCGAACCGGCCTTGGGGCGGGCGAACGGCTTGGGCGTGTCGATCCGGGACTGGGTCTTGATGGGTGCCTGCCGCGCCCAGTCCCGCTTGACCCAGTAGGCGTCGTAGTCGTCGAACGAGGTGAGTTCGATGTCCTTGATCCACTTGCAGGCCGAGACGTAACCGAACAGGCCGGGCACCAGCATCCGGACCGGGAAGCCGTGGGCGAAGGGGAGCGGTTCCCCGTTCATCCCGACCGCGAGGAGTGCGTCACGGCCGTCCATGACGTCCTCGACGGGGCTGCCGATCGTCATGCCGTCGACGGAACGGGCCACCAACTGGTCGGCACGGCCGCCCTTGGAGGGCGGTTTCACCCCGAACTCGGCCAGCAGGTCGGCGAGCCGTACGCCGATCCAGCGGGCGTTGCCCACGTACGGGCCGCCGACCTCGTTCGACACGCAGGTGAGCGTGATGTCGCGCTCGATCAGTTCGCGCCGCAGCAGGTCGTCGAAGGTCAGGGTGACCGGTCGGGTGACCCCCTTGCCGTGGATCCGCAGCTCCCAGGTGGTCGCGTCCACCTTGGGCACCACGAGAGCGGTGTCCACGCGGTAGAAGTCCTTGTTCGGGGTGGTGAAGGGACTCACGTCACGGATCCGCAGCTGGGCTCCCCGCGGGATCGCGTCCGCGCGGGAGGCCGGGGCGGGCAGGACGACGTCCGCCCGTGAGGCCGCCGCCTCGCGGCTCTTCGAGCCGCTCAGGACGCGGCCCAGCAGGCCGGTCCCTGCGGACGCCGCGGCTGCGGCGGTCGCCAGGACCACGAAGCCGCGGCGGTCCCAGCCGGCGCCGCGGGACGAGTCGTCCCCCGCCGAACCGGCGTCCTTCGGCGCCTCGCTCCGGATCAGGAGCCTGCCGATCAGGAAGTACAGCAGCGCCGCGGCGACCACCGCGCCCACCACGGAGGGCAACGCGTCGGTGAGTCCGGTCGAGTCGGGGCGGCTGAGCGCCGCCGCAGCCCCGACCACACCGAAGACCAGCACGCCCGCGGCCCCGGTTCGCCGGTACCGCAGAGCGAACACGCCCAGTGCGATCGCGAACAGCACCAGTGCGGCAAGAATCCCGAGCTGCAGGACCAGTTTGTCGTTGGTGCCGAAATTGCGGATCGCCCAGTCCTTCACGGGCGTCGGAGTGCGGTCGATGGCCGCACCCCCGACCGCGATGACGGGACCGGATTGCGGACGCACCCCCGCGGCCACGAGTTCGGCGACGGCGAGCGCGGCGAAACCGGCGAGCAGGCCGCTGAGCGCACCGAGCGCCGGCCGCACCAGGCTGCGGGTAATTCGCGTTTGCTTCTTGTCGTCCGTCACGTGGGGAATCCGGTCCTGATTGCTGCGCGGATTGGTCGATCACCCGATCCGGCGCACTTCTTTTTCAGACCAATCCGCGGGCTCCCCGGCTACGGATTAAGCAATTTCAGGTCTACGGATTTGCGTTGTTGTATAACCGGATCATGATCTGTCACGTAGTGCCGCTCGGTGAGTGGAGCGCCCGCCCCGAGGCCCCGTACGCGCCCGCCTCCCTCGCGCGGGACGGTTTCATCCACTGCGCTCCCGACGAGGAGACCGCTCTGGCCGTCGTGAACGCCTTCTACCGGTCCTCGCCCAGGCCGCTGCTCGCGCTGGTCCTCGACGAGGCCCGGCTCACCGCGCGGCTGGAGTTCGAAGCGGCGGACCCCACCCCGCCGCCCGGAGTCGGCGCGGACGTCCTGTTCCCCCATCTGTTCGGGCCCCTGAACCGGGACGCCGTCGAGCGCGTCCTGGAGATCCGGTGGGACGACGACGGCCGGGCGGCGGGCCTTCAGCCCTGGGAGCCGCGCGAGCGCTCGTAGTGCCGCCGCACCCGCTCACGGTTTCCGCAGTCGCCGGTCCGGCACCACTGCCGGGTGTGGCTGCGGCTGCGGTCGAGGAAGAACCATCCGCAGCCCGGCCCCTGGCAGCGCCGGAGCCGGACCAGGGATCCGGACAGCAGCTCCGCCGCCTCCAGTGCCAGTAGCCGTACGGCGTCCATGGGCGCCGTGACGTCCAGTGCGGGCCGCAGGGGCAGGGCCGGTGTGAACTCCGCCCGCTGCCAGGCGTCCAGGAAGAAGCCGCGCAGCACGGCCAGGTCCTCGCGCCGGGGCGGGCGGCCGTCCACCGCGGAGTCGAGCAGGCGGTGCAGAGCCGTTCTCAACCGCCCGGCCGCCCGCAGCGCGTCCGCGGCGCAGTCCGGGTCGTGCGCGGCGACGGCCAGGAGCGCGTCGACCCGGTCGGCGGACAGCAGACCGCTCGTGCCCGCCCAGGTGAGCAGCGTCGCGGGATCGGACACGCGGTCGGCCGTACGCCGTTCGTCGAGCCGCCACGCGATCGTGTTGGCGAAGTCCAGCACCACGTGACCGCCGATCAGAGCCGACGCGGTCGTTTCCATGCCCGGCATTCTAATACCCATAGGCGCTGATGACTGTTAGCCTCGATATATGGACCGGATACCTCCGCAAGCCAAGGGCTCCACACCGCCAACGGCGACGGCGTCGGCCCAGGGGGCGGTCGGCGACTCCCGCCGGCAGGGCTTCGTCGCGGGCGTCAAGGTCGGTACGGGCCTGGCCGCGGCGGCCTTCGTCCTGGCCGTCACCTTCGGGGCGTTCGCCCGCTCGGAGGGCTGGGGAGTCCTCGCCCCCATCGTCTGCTCCCTCGTCGTGTTCTCCGGGTCCGCGCAGTTCGCCCTCGCCACCGCTCTGGCGGGCGGCGGGGGAGTGCCGACGGCCGTCGCGGCGGCCGCGCTGATCAACGGCCGCTTCATCCCGATGGGCGTGGCCGTGGCCAAGGACCTGCGCGGTGGCCGCATCCGCCGGGCGCTGGAGGGGCAGGCCGTGGTGGACGGCTCCTGGGTGGCCGCCCATCTGGGCGGTGGACGCTTCGACCGCTGGAAACTGTTCGGCGCCACCGCCGTGCAGTGGCCCGCGTGGGTGGCGGGAACCGCCCTGGGTGTCCTCGTGGCCCCGCCGGAGAGCCTGGTGGAGTCACTCGGCCTCGATCTCGTCTTCCCGGCCTTCTTCCTGCTGCTCCTGCTGGACGAACTGCGGGGGTCGCGGGCGGCACGGGCAGCGGCGGCGCTGGGCGCGTGTCTCGCCGCCGCGCTGGTCCTGTGGGTACCGGCCGGCCTCGCGCTGCTGGGGGCGAGCGCGGCGGCCCTGCTCGGTCTGCGCAAAGGACTCGTACCACGCGACACGCACGACGCGCGCGAGGCGAAGGAGGCGAGCGGATCGTGAACCAGTGGCACCTGTGGTCGGCCATCGTCTGCGTCGCGCTGATCAGTTTCGCGTTCAAGGCGAGCGGGCCCGCGGTCCTCGGGGACCGGCAGCTGCCCGCGGCGGCGCGCGGTGTCATCGCGCTGCTCGCACCGGTGCTGCTCGCCGGGCTCCTCGTCGTCGACGTGGCGGGCCCGGGGTGGACGGGGCTGGACGGGCCCCTGCTGATCGGGCTCGCCACGGTGGCGGTCGTCCGGCTGTCGCGGGCGCCCTTGCTGCTCGCGATCCTCGCCGGGACGGTCGTCACGGCGCTCATCAGGCTGGCCTGGGGCTGAAGCCGACGCGGGGCCGACCGGCCGCCTCCGATCGGCACGGCGGCACCGGCGCTACCGTCGACCCCGACCCCGACCCCGACCGCGGCACCCGCCCCGCATCGACATCCACCGACACCTACTGACACCCATCTGTATCGATCGACATCACGGAGTCGCCGGCATGTCCGAACCGATCACCCCGCTCTCGCTCGGCACCTGGCCCACCCCGGTCGAGCCCATGCCCCGGCTGGCCGCAGCGCTGGGTCTCGGGCGGGACGACCTGCTCATCAAGAGGGACGACCTCACGGGACTCGGTGGCGGCGGCAACAAGATCCGCAAGCTGGAGTGGACGGTCGCCGAAGCGCTCGCGAACGGCGCCGACACGCTCGTCACCACCGGCGCTCCCCAGAGCAACCACGCACGGCTCACCGCCGCTGCCGCCGCCCGCCTCGGTCTGCGCGCCGTGCTGGTGTTCCCGGGCGAACAGGGAGCGGCCCGGTCCGGCAACCTCGTACTCGACGCGTTCCTCGGTGCCGAGACCGTCTTCAGCGGGGTGACGGGACAGGAGGCGCTGGCGGACGCCGCCGCCCGAGTGTACGACCGGTTGCGTACGGAGGGGGCACGTCCGGCGCTGCTCCCGTTCGGCGGTTCAAGCGTGCTCTCCGCCCGCGGTTATGTGCGCTGCGGCGAGGAGTTGACGGCCCAGGTGCCCGGTCTGCGGACCGCCGTCGTCGCCCTGGGGTCCGGGGCGACCATGGCCGGGCTCGTCGCGGGCCTGGGTGCGCGGCGCACGCTCGGCGTCGACGTGGGGGCGGTGGACGACGCCCGCCGACGGGTCGAGTCGTACGCCGTCCCGCATGCCCCGGACGTCCGCGCCGACGATCTGCGCATCGACCGCGGTCACATCGGCGCCGGCTACGCGAGCCTCGGCAGGAGCGTCGAGGAGGCGATGACACTGAGCGCCCGGCTGGAAGGCGTCGTGCTCGACCCGACGTACACCGGACGCGCGATGGCCGGGCTCATCGCGGCGGCCCGGCGCGGCGAGATCGCCCCGGGGGACAGGACCGTCTTCATCCACACCGGCGGGCTCCCCGGGCTGTTCGGGCACACGGAGGCGCTGGCGTTCGCCGACGACATGCACCGGACCGGCTGATTACGGGGTGGCTTGTCCCAAGTCGTGTTTCGTTCGGTGGATTGTGTCTACCGGTACTACATGGTCCAGTCGATGCGAGAGACAGAACGAAAATACGAGGTCCCTTCACCCGCGGACACCTCCTGGCTGCCCGAGTTGGAGCGCGTGGACGGTGTGGCGGCCGTCGTCGACCGCGGCCCCGAGGAACTGGACGCGGTCTACTACGACACCGACGATCTCCGTCTGTCCGGCTCCTCGGCCGTGCTGCGCCGCAGGACCGGTGGCTCCGACGCCGGGTGGCATCTCAAGTTGCCGCTGTCGGGCGACAGTCGGGAGGAGATCAGCGCGTCCCTCACCGACACCGTCCCGGACGCCCTGCTCGATCTGACCAGGTCCCGCACCCGCGGCGCGCGGCTGACCCCGGTGGTCCGTATCCGCTCAACACGCTTGGTACGCCACCTCGTTGACGCCGACGGCACGACGCGTGCCGAGCTGTGCGTCGACTCGGTCCGCGCGCAGTCCCTGCGCGCCGACGGCCGGCATGCCGCGTGGAACGAGCTGGAGGTCGAACTGGCCGAGGACGCGGACCCCGCCCTCCTCGACGCCGTGGAGAAGAAGCTGCGCAAGAAGGGGATCGCCCGGGCGCACTCCCCGTCCAAGCTGGTCCGGGCCCTCGACGAGACCGTGACCGCCACGGCCGACGCACCCACCGGGTCCGCCGGCGCGGACAACGGCCGGGCGGGCGCCCAGGTCCTCGCGTACGTGCGGGAGCAAGTCCGCGCCCTGACCGCCCTGGACCCGGCGGTACGACGCGACCGGCCCGACTCGGTGCACAAGATGCGGGTCGCCTGCCGCCGGCTGCGCAGCTGTCTGCGGTCGTACCGGTCCGTACTCGACCGTGATGTCACCGACGCGATCCGCGGCGAGCTGAAGTGGCTGGCCGGCGAGCTGGGCGCCGAACGCGACCAGGAAGTACTGATGGCGCGGCTCAGTGGGGAGATCGGGGCCCTGCCGGAGGAACTGGTCCTCGGTCCCGTCGGCGCACGGCTGCGGGTGTGGAACGTCGTCGACAGTACGGAGTCCCATCTGCGCACCCTCGACGCGCTGGGCTCGCGCCGCTATCTCGACCTGCTCGACTCCCTCGCCGGCCTGCTGGAACACCCGCCGCTGCGGGCCAGGGCCGCGAAGGACGCCGAGAAGGTCATGTCCAAGGCCGTCCTCAAGGAGTACGGGCGACTGGCCGGACGCATGACCGACGCCCTGGAACTGTCGCCCGGCCCCGAACGCGATGTGGCCCTGCACGAGGCGCGCAAGGCGGCGAAGAAGGTCCGCTACGCGAGCGAGGTGGCCCGTCCGGCCCTCGGGAAGCCGGCCAAGCGCCTGGGCAAGCGGGTCAAGGCGGTGCAGAAGGTGCTCGGCGACCACCAGGACAGCGTGGTGGCCCGGGACGTCCTCAGGGACCTCGCCGTCGCCGCCCAGACCGCGGGCGAGGCCGGCTTCACCTGGGGCCTGCTGTACGGCACCGAGCAGGCCCGCGCGGAGAACAGGGAACGGGAACTGCCCTCCGTGTGGGAACTGGCCTCGGATCCCGGCCCGCGCGAGAAGCTCGGCCGCTAGGAGCCCCTGACAGCGGAAACCCCGACAACCCGCACCGCGCCGCTATGAGACGGCGCCGCTACAAGACCACGCCGCCACGAGGCCACGCCGCTAGGAGCCCGCGCCCCCGGAGTCCGCGGAGGTGCCGGAATCCTCGGACAGCAGGGCGTCCAGGTCCGCCGCGAACAGGCCCGGGTCGAACCCCAGGTCCTCGGCGTCGGGAGTCGGCTCCGCCCGGCCGTCCGGACCGAGCAGCCCCTGCTCGGTCCAGATGCATTTGCCCGTCCGCGTGTACCGCACCCCCCAGCGCTCGGAGAGCGCCGTGACCAGCTGCAGTCCGCGCCCTCCCTCGTCGCTCTCGGACGCGCGGCGGATACGCGGCATCGTCAGGCTGCCGTCGAAGACCTCGCAGATCAGCTCGGCACCGTACAACAGCCGTAGCCGCACAGGCCCCTTGGCGTGGCGTACGACATTGCCCACCAGCTCGCTGACGAGCAGTTCCGTGGTCGGTACGAGCTCGTCCAGGCCCCAGTCGGCCAGTTGCCCCCGGACATGGCGCCGGGCCTGGCCCGCCGCCTTCGGGTCCTTGGGGAGCGGCCAGGCCGCCATCCTGTCCTCGGGGAGCGCGTGCAGCCGGGCGACGAGGAACGCCGCGTCGTCGGCCGCCTGCTGGTCGGCCGGCAGCAGACCGGCCGTCAGGGTGTCGCAGAGACGCTCCAGGTCCGCGTCGGTGCCGTCCTCGTGCGTGGTGTGCAGGAGCCGCGCCAGGTCGGCCATGCCCGCGTCGATGTCCCGCTTCGCCGACTCGACCAGCCCGTCGGTGTAGAGCACGAGCAGACTGCCCTCGGGCACGGTGATCTCGACCGTCTCGAACGGCGGTTTCGCCGCGCCGAGCGGCGGATCGGCGGCCGGCTGCGGGAAGTGGACGCTGCCGTCGGGGTGGACCAGGGCCGGCGGCGGATGGCCCGCGCGGGCGATGGAACAGGTCCGGGTCGTGGAGTCGTAGAGCGCGTACAGACAGGTGGCGTACGACTCCTCGTTCATGCCGCCGACGATGTCGTTCAGGTGGCTCATGATCTCGTCGGGGGGCAGTTCGAGGTCGGCCAGGGTGTGCACGGCGGTGCGCAGCCGGCCCATGGTGGCGGCCTCGGGCAGGCCGTGGCCCATGACGTCGCCGACGACGAGGGCGACCTGCCCGCCGGAGAGCGGGATGATGTCGTACCAGTCGCCGCCCACGTCCATGCCCTGGCCCGCGGGGAGATAGCGGGCGGCGGCCGTGCACGCGGCCAGTTCGGGCAGCCCCTGGGGGAGCAGGCTGCGCTGGAGTTCGCGGGACCGGGCGTGTTCGGCGTCGTACAGCCGGGCCCGTTCCAGGGCCTGCGCGACGAGGGCGCTGATCGTCGTCAGCAGGGTGCGTTCCTCGTCGGTGAGCAGGCGCGGCCGGTCGAAGGAGACGATGCATACGCCGAACGTGTGCCCGGACGCGGCCAGCGGCAGGAACGCCCAGGCCTGTTTGCCGGCCCGGGCGGGCATGTCGACGCGGGTCGGCGAGTGCGCGGCGAACTCCTCCGGGGAGGACAGGAACAGTGGTGTGCCGGACATGATCGGCTCCCATGCCGGGTCGCCCGGACCCCGGGGGCGGCTTTCGAGCAGGGCCAGGAACTCGTCCGGGTAGCCGACGGAACCGACGTGGTGGAGCCGGTCGCCCTCGACGACCTGCATCAGCAGCCCGGTGGCGGCGAACGGCGGCAGCACACGCCGGGCGACCGCCTCCACCACGTCCTGGGTGGTCGTCGCCTTCGCGAGATCCGTGGTCAGCTCGGCGATCCGGGCCGCCCGCTCGGCCGTGGCCAACTCGGCCGAGCGGCGTTCCTCGGCCTGGCGCCGTTTGTCGGTCACGTCGGTGAAGTAGAGGGTGCGGCCGTCGGGTCCCGGCACCAGCCGCAGGTGGTAGAGGGTCCCGGAGCCGGGTGTGCGGACGTCGAAGCCGACGGGCGTCTCCTGGGCCGCGGCCTCCCGGCAGCGCGCCTCAAGACCGGGGATCCGTCGCGCGGAGGGGAGGTCCCACAGGACGCGCCCGAACAACTCCTCCTCGGAGAAGCCCAGGGTGCGTTCGGCCTCCAGGTTGGCGAAGGTGATCCGCCACCGCTCGTCCACGGACAGGAAGCCGTCGCTCATATGGCGCAGGGCGCGGCTGAGGGCGTCACGGGCGCTGCGGGACTCGTCGCTCTCCCAGCCGACGCCGATCATCCGCAGGGCGTCGCCCCCGTCGTCGTACGTGGCCCGGCCGCGGGCCCGGGTCCAGCCGTACGAGCCGTCCAGCCGACGCACCCGGTACTCGGCCTCGAACACGGTGTGGTCGCGGATCGCCCGCTGCGCCGCCGCGAGTGTGGGGGGCAGGTCGTCGGGGTGCACGATCCGCATCCAGTTCTCGATCCGCCCGGTGAAGTCGGCGGGCCTGGTGCCGTACAGCTCCAGGGCCGCCTCGTCCCAGATCAGCTCACCGGTACGGATGTCCCAGTCCCACGAACCGACGCTGACCTCCTTGAGCGCCTGCCGCAGACGTTCACCGTGCAGTTCGGTGTGGACGGGCCCGGACGGCACCGGCGCCTGGAGGATGCGCTCCTCGGCCCAGCCGACGACGGCCCGCAGGAAGTCCCACTGCTCGGGGGCGGGTTCCCCCTGGTCGCCCGTCAGCAGGGTGAGCGCGCCGATGCGGCGGTGCTCACTGGACACGGGCAGGGCCGCGAGGCCCGACCCGGTCCGGAAGATCTCGCCGGAGCCGAGGGGGACCCACACGCCGTTGCCCCGGTGGAGTGCCAGGGCCGGGGCGGACGGCCCCTCCTGGTCGACGATCTCCCATGAACGGGTGAGGGCGGACGGCAGGCCGGCCGCCGACACGAGTCTCAGGGCGGACATGGGCCCGCGCAGGTGGATCGCTCCACCCAGCGCGCCCAGCTCTCCCATCGCGTGCTGAAGCGCCAGCCGGAAGACCTCGCTTTCCGTGGCACCGGGGGCCACCGTGCGGAGAAGATCCAGCCGTGCGTTCATATTGCGAACCTTAACGCTCCGACCTCGGTCGAAACCTTGCTTCGCAGGACCCTTACGCTCGGTTTCCGCTGCTCGGTCCACGAGCTCGGCGCCGCCCGCCAGGGTCGCCGAGGCACCCTCGCAGAAGAGCGCGCCGGGATCCGCCTCACGGCAACTCCGTAACCGGTGTCCCGGGCTCTCGGCGGAGGGGGAATACATCCACCGGGGGCCCGGTTATACCGCACGTGAATGACATGGCCCCATCAATTGAGGTGGGTGTCCGGGGTGTGAAAGGAGGCGTTCATGGCTGCCAGAGGTACGCGTCCGGTGGTGACCTTGAAGTCCACGGCCGGAACCGGTGCGACCTATGTGACGCGGAAGAGCCGGCTGAACGACCCCGACCGACTGGTCCTGCGCAAGTACGACCGGGTGGCGGGGGAGCACGTCCTCTTCCGCGAGGAGCGATGAACCAGGCCGTTGCCTCTCGGCGTACGGCTGCAAGGAAGGAAACCCCATGAAGCTCGGTATTCATCCCGTGTCCCGCCCGGTCGTCTTCCGTGACCGAGCCTCGGACGCCACGTTCCTCACCCGTTCGACCGCGCCCTCGACGGCGACGATCGAGTGGGAGGACGGCACCACCTATCCGCTGATCGACGTGGAGGTCTCGTCGGCCAGCCACCCCTTCTACACGGGAACTGCGCGGGTCCTCGACAGCGCGGGCCGGGTGGAGCGGTTCGAACGGCGATACGGCCGTACGGCGTCGGCGAACTGACGTGTGGACGACCCGATGAGGCGACGAGGCGACGAGCCTATGGGCTTCGTGGGTCGATGACGGCCGGCCGGAGTCCTGGCGGGAGGAGAACACGGTCATGAAGGTGCGCAAGTCGTTGCGTTCGCTGAAGTCCAAGCCCGGAGCGCAGGTGGTGCGCCGACGGGGTGTGGTCTTCGTGATCAACAAGAAGGATCCGCGTTTCAAGGCCCGTCAGGGCTGACGCGGTGCGGTACGAGGACAGGGC